>NZ_PVWS01000033.1:0-32115 GCF_004126395.1 Roseovarius sp. A46
AATTGGCCTGTCCACCAACCGAGCGGCCGAAGCAGCCCGAAAGCCGCTGGAAACAAGCTGCCTGATGCCCGGCATGGCCCTCACATCGGCGCGTCGGCGCAGCAGAAGGCGTTGTTCAGACTTTCCTAAATCTAATTCGACCAGTCGAAAACGAGTTAACTGGAAACATTGATTTGATACCAAACCTCCTATCATAGAGACGGAGATCTTTGAAAGGCAAATCCCGTTTTAAACCTAACTCATGCAAAACTACATCAGCAGCAGAATCAAGTGGCCCGAAGGTTACCGTGCCCTCATGTGAATATTGCTCATAGCCAACTGAGTTAATCAACTTGAGCTTTCTTTTTGCGTAGTTTTCACCGCCGTGTTGAGACAATATTGTAAGGACCCAATCAACAGGATTTTGTTGAATACAATCAGCTTCGCTGAAGGACATTGTAGCTGACAATTTGTGCAGGTCCTGAGAGCCTTCGGTCTCTGTTTCTCGAGCACGCTTTAGCCAGTGTTCAATTTCGCTTGCCCAAATGTGTCTACCAAATATCTTTGGACGGCTTGATCTGTCATGGTATTGGAGCAAGAAAACAAAACTTGGCAGCGGAGATTTCGCTGCTTTCACAGCGTTAGAAAGCTTCAATCTTGTTTTAGGTGATTTTCCTTGTGTTGTTTTTATTTGCACGAAACACTGTAGGACGTGAGCCTGTAAGTCTGCAGGAAGCATAGGAGAGCTTGGAGGTACGATTTCTAGAATATGATCCCAGCCATGTTGATCATCTGAGGCTTTGTTAACCACAGCTTCAGCGTTTGCATCTGGGCCAGTACAAATTTCGCCGAATTTCCACTCGCCGTGCCTGCCTTGCCGTGACATTGTGATTCAACCCATACAGAATGAATTTGTCTTTCCATATCCATATACTTCATTGGCCGGCGCGCTTCTAGAGGTGCGCGAGAAAGTGGTTGTTTCGGTTTGCCCCCCCCTTCACCTCCCCAACACCCCCCTCTCGAACGCTGCCCGCCGTTCCGCCTCGGCCTGCCGGGTGACGGCATCGCGGCGGCGGGCGAGGGTGTCGAGGCGTTCGCGCATGCGCCATTCGGAATAGACCGCGCTCTCGTGGTCGAGGGTCCACAGCGCCCGCGCCTCGGTCACCGTCACGAGCCCCGCCACCGGGCGGCCGCGGCGCATCACGATCCGCTGCTGCCCGCTCAGCCGCACCTCGTCGAGGCAGGCCCCGAGCGAGCGGCGCAGCGTCTCGATGGTGATCTCGGGAACGGGGGGAAATATCTGCTCGGTCATGGCCGTCCTCGGGATTGGGACGGGCAGCCTCGCACGGGGCGGTGAACAAATCGTTACCCCCGCGCACGCGAAAGGGCGCGAACCGTGCGGTTCACGCCCCGAACCTGTAGCTTCGTGGCGAGGGACGGGCCGCCGCGGGCCCGCTCTTAGCCCGGTCTCAGCCCTGCCGCGCCTTGAACTTGCGGTGGGTCTTGTTGATGACGTAAACGCGGCCCTTGCGGCGCACGACACGGCAATCGCGGTGCCGGTTCTTCAGAGAACGCAGCGAATTGCGCACCTTCATGGTCGTCTCCTGTCTGTCGCGGCACGCGCCGGCGCACCTGGGGTTGCGGGTGTTACGTGCTTGACACGCAACGATAATTCGATGGTGGGCGATACAAGGTTCGAACTTGTGACCCCTTCGATGTCAACGAAGTGCTCTACCGCTGAGCTAATCGCCCTGACCCGGCCCCCCGCCCCCCGTAACAAAGAGGGGCGCGGAATTCCGCGCCGGTCCGCTGGCGTATAAAAGGAGTCGGGGGAGGGATCAAGGGCTTTTAGCGCTGCGATTTCCGTCTATTATATCCCCCGAGGAGTCCCCGATGCCCAAGGCCGCGTATCATCTCACCCACCCCGAGCGCCGCACCACGTCGGTGGTGTTCGCCTCGCCACATAGCGGGCGGGACTATTCGTGGTCCTTCCTGCGGCGCACGCGGCTCAACGAACATTCGGTGCGCTCATCCGAAGATGCCTATGTAGATCAACTGTTTGACAGTGCTCCACGGGCCGGCGCACCGCTCTTGCGGGCGGGGGCGCCGCGCGCATATGTCGATCTCAACCGAAGCCCGGACGAGCTTGACCCGGCGCTGATCGAGGGGGTCAGCCGGCAGGGCCACAACCCCCGCATCGCCTCGGGCCTCGGCGTCATCCCCCGCGTCGTTGCCAACGGTCGCGCGATCTATTCCGGCAAGATCACCCTCGCCGAGGCCCGCCACCGCATCGACGACTTCTGGCACCCGTATCACGAGGCGCTACAGGGACAGTTGGACCAGGCGCACCTGATGTTCGGGCAGGCGATCCTGATAGATTGCCACTCCATGCCCCACGAGGCGATGGACTCGGTCGCCAGCCGCGGCCTCCGCCGCCCCGAGGTCGTGCTGGGCGACCGGTTCGGCGCGGCGGCCGACGGCGAGATCGTGGACCGGATCGAAGCCGCCTTTACCCGTGCCGGGCTGATGGTCACGCGCAACACGCCCTTTGCCGGGGCCTATATCACGCAGGCCTACGGGCGCCCCTCGCGCGGGCGCCACGCCGTTCAGATCGAGATCGACCGCGCGCTCTACATGAACGAGCGGCTGATCCGTCCAAACGGAAATTTCGAGGCATTCCGGCGGCTTATGTGCGGTGTTATTCAAGAGATCACCGAGATCGGGCGCGCGCAGGCGATGCCGCTCGCCGCCGAGTGATCCCCTGTCCGGCGACCCGGGAAACCCATCACCTGACAACAATTCGAGGACCGCACCCACGCCTTGCGCCGGGCAAATGCCGGTGGCGGCGTGGCACATCTCGCGCTCCGAGTCCCCCGGGGATGCACCCCCTTGATCAAATGGAAATATCGGGCAACAGTCCCGACAAACGGCAAGCCACCTTGGGAATGTCGGTTGGTAAAGACCTGTTGCCCGCGTAGGTGGAGTCATGAATGACCGTTGACAAGAAGCGCATCAAGGCCTTGCTGACAGGGCTGTCGGTATTCGACGGTCTCGACTCCGAAGCGCTGGAGCAGATCGCGCAAACCGTCGAGTTGAGGCGCGTTCCGACCGGCGAGACATTGATCGAACAGGACAGCCAGGCGGATTCGCTTTACCTCGTCGCCAGCGGACGATTCCGCGTCGCGCGTGACGGGCACACGATCGCCATGGTGGGCGTGGGGGAGCCGCTCGGGGAGTTGGCCTTCTTTTCCGGCGGGCGCCGCACCGCGAGCGTCACCGCGCTTCGGGACAGCGAGATCCTGAGCCTGACCCGCGAGGGCTTTGACGCCGTCGCAAAGCATGACGCGGCCCTGCCGCAAGCCATACTCGCCACGGTCGCGGCCCGGCTTGCCGCGGTGACGGCCAAGGCGCCCGTTCTGTCCCCGATGGCGGGCCTGGTGGTCTCGATCGGCCCGGTCGCTGGCGGTGAGCCGCTGCCCGAGCAGCTGGTGGACGGATTATTCCGATCTGCGGAAAATCTGGGCCAGCTCAATATTCACACAGCCGAAACGGCACCGGTGTCTGCCGGACCCGAAGCGCTTGCCGAGTGGTTTGCCCCGCTCGAGCGCGCGGGCGAGCGGCACATCCTGCTGGTGCGCGATGGGCAGGCAACGCCAGACTGGGCCCGTTTTGCCGAGACCCGCAGCGACAGCCGGTTTCGCGTCGCTCGCCTGGACGCGCCGCCCCCCGCGCCGCGGCCGGATACCCGTGCCGTGAACCCGCGCGACCATCTCGTCCTGTGGCGTCCCACCGCCACTACCCCGATCCACGGCACCACCGGCTGGTTGGCGGGGCGCGACATCGAGATGCACCATCACCTGGCCCTCGATGATTCCGGTGATTTCGCGCGCCTTCTGCGCTTTGCCAGCGACCGTGCCGTGGGCGTCGTGCTGGCCGGCGGCGGTGCGTTCGGAACCGCGCATGTGGGTGCCTTGAGTGCAATGTCAGAGGCCGGCATTCCCGTGGACTACATCGGCGGCACCAGCGTCGGGGCGGCAATGGCGGCTGCCATCGCGCAGGCGCTTCCGGCAGAAGAGATCATGCGCCGCTGCAACGAGATATTCGTGACCAGCCGCGCGATGAACCGTCTTAATGTGCCGCTCTACTCGGTGCTCGATCACCGCATATTCGATGCGCAGTTGGCCAAGCACTTCGGCGATGGCCTGATCGAGGATCTGGCGATGTCGTTCTTCGCGGTCTCGTCCAACCTGTCGCGCAACGATATCCATGTCCACCGGTCCGGACCGTTATGGAAAGCCGTGCGATCTTCCGGCTCCATCCCCGCGCTTCTTCCGCCCATCCTGACCGGCGAGGGGGAGGTGCTGATTGATGGCGGGTTGCTGGAGAACGTGCCGTTGGAGACGATGCGACAGGTCAAGTCGGGGCCGAATATCGTCTTTGATTTCAACAATGGCAGCAACTGGCAGGTGCAGGCGGATTATGATGCTCTGCCCGGACGTCTGGGCGCGCTGCGCGGCTTCCTGTTCAAGCGTAGCCGCAAGAACCGGTTCCCCCGCATCCCCTCGATCCTGTCCCGGTCCATGATCATCAACTCCCGACGCGAGACAGGGCGGATGGACATGGGCCGCGACATCCTCGTCAAGCTGCCGACCGCACCGCGCGCCAATTTTCTGGACTGGACCAAGGGCCAGCAGAATTACGAGATTGGCCATCAGACCCTGGCGACGGCTCTGGCCGAAACCGATCCCGGGGCCGCGCCCGATGTCAGAATGCGAGACGCCGCGCGTCGAATGGCCGAAATTGATCTCGCGGGCTGATCTACGCGGTTCATCCGCAGTATCGCGTCGCAGGGTTGCAATATAGCTTTACCGGGAGTTCGGAACCGGGGTCCGCTCACGAGCGGCATGCCCTACCGTAGCGACCGCCCCTTTACGATCGCGTCCGGGCCGAAACGCGCGCGGATCGCATCGGTGGCGCGCTCCGCTTTGGCGCGGCGCGGGGCCGCAGGGTCGAGAAGATCGCCCGCGCGATCAGCCTCTGCCGCGGCCACGAGATCCGACAGCCCCACCCCGACAAGCCGCCACGCCGCCCCGGCGGTTACATGGTCCATCAACCCGCGTGCCGCACGATATAGCGTGTCGGCCAGTTGCGTGGGCTCGCGCAGGGCGTGCCTGCGGGTGATGATCCGATGGTCGCTGTGCTTTAGCTTGAGCGTCACGACCCGCCCCGCGAGCGCGCGCGCCTTGGCCCGGTCCGCCACCTTTTCCGACAGCCGCCACAGGTGCCCGTCGAGCAGGTCGGGATCGGCGATATCCTCGCCGAAGGTGGTCTCGTTCGAGATCGACTTGACCGGCGCGTTTGCCGTGACGCGCCTGCGGTCCTGTCCCCGCGCGAGGTGCCATAGCCGATCCCCCATTGACCCAAAACGGGCCACGAGATCGGATCGCTCCCATCTCAGCAGGTCGGCAAAGCTGCGGATGCCGGCGTCGTGCAGGGCCGCGCGCGTGGCCTGGCCCACCCCCCAGATCAGGCTCACCGGCTGCTCGCGCAGGAAATCGGCGGTCTCGGCGCGCCCGATCACCGAAAACCCCTGCGGCTTGTCGAGGTCCGAGGCGATTTTTGCGAGGAACTTGTTGTGGCTCAGCCCGATGGAGCCTGTGAGCCCAAGCTCGTCGCGCATCCTCCGGACGAGCCGCGCCAAAACCACGGCGGGCGGTGCGCCATGCAGCCGCGCGGTGCCGGTGAGGTCGAGAAACGCCTCGTCGAGCGAGAGCGGCTCCACCGCCGGGGTGAGATCGAGCATCATCGCGCGGATGGCGCGCGACACCTCGGCATAGGTCTCCATCCGTGGCCGGATCACCACCGCCTCGGGGCAAAGCCGCAGCGCCTGGAACATCGGCATGGCCGAGCGCACGCCGCGGATGCGCGCAACATAGCAGGCGGTCGAGACCACACCGCGCCGCCCGCCACCGATGATGACGGGCTTGTGCGCAAGCTCGGGATTATCGCGCTTTTCCACGCTGGCATAGAAGGCGTCGCAGTCCATGTGCGCGATGCTCAACTCCCACAATTCGGGATGCGCCACGATCCGGGGGCCGCCACAGGCGGGGCAACGCGGGGCGCTCTCGAACGGGTGCAGGCAATCGCGGCAGAGGCTGGGCATGATGCGCACAGTCTAATGCATGTTGCTCAAGAGTGGGACCCGGTTTCGCGCGCCGCGAAGACCCGCCGGCCGACAGTTTGCCGCGAACCCGGAGGATGGCTCTTACCCTCACCGGCCACGGGGCGGGATGCCCGGACCACGCTACTGCGCGCGAAAGCGCTCAGGGTCCCAGGCGGCGAGCACGCCTGAATTATCGTCGCTGTCGTATTCGTAGAGCGTTTCCTCGGTCACGCCGGGGATCTTCGCGAAATCGTCGGCGGTCTTCTTCGGGAACCACGATCTGCGCACCCGGCCGGGAAACAGCTCTCCGAGAATGCGCGAGGTCGCCAGCGAGCATTGCGCCGACGGGACCGGGCCGTTGGCTTCGATCAATCGGATGGCGCGCGCGGCCAGTTCCGGCGACACGTTGAGCTGCTGGATACGCACATGATAGGTCTTGCGTGCGTGGTAGCGGGTATAGACATCCGCCACGGCCGGGGTGATGCCGTAGAGCACGTCATCGCGTTCGGGCAGCGAGCGAAGGCTGTTGAACGAGCCGGCGGGATCGAAGATCACCCGCTGCGGGCCGTTGATCATCAGCGCGGAATGCGCGCCCGCGCCGCTGCGGTTGTTGATCATCGTGTAGAGGGTTAGCCGCGGCGGCCCGTCATGGCGATAGGCCGCGTGCGCCACCTCCTCCCGTGTCGAGAGGACCGATTCGGCTGCACAGCCAGCCAGAAACAGTGCGGCGCCAAGCGCCAGAAGGATCGACCGCATATTGTCCCCCGGTCCGACTAAGGGTCAGGCGTTGACCATCGCGAGAAAGATCAGGAAGACGGCGATGCCGACGACCGACCAGACGGTCATCTTGATAAAACCCTCGAAGGTCTTTTCCTGAACGGTGGTATCCATTTCGCCATGCTTGTGGTCGGCCATGTCCTGCGGTCCTCTTGTCTTTGATCTCCGGGTCGGGAGCGAATTACTGCATTTCCGGCGCGCTGTCACGCGCCAAGACGCGGGCGCCTCTCACTCGGCCTCGATATCCTGCGCGAGACGAAAGCCGATGCGCGTGGGCGGGGCCTCCTCGACCTGCTTGGGCAGCGCGCGCAGCATCACGCTGAGCTGGCTGACATGCTGGACAAGCTGCGTGCGCATCCCCAGCTGGTCCTGACCGTAGAAGGTGACGATATCGGGGTCGAAATAGCCCATCCCCTCGATGTGAATGGTGCCAGCGTCCGACCCGGCAAATCCCATCGCCACCTCGTGCGCCTCGTCGAGCGTTTCCTCGAAATTGCGGATGTAGAGGATGAGCCGCTCATAGGCCCAGCGGGCAGGGCTCTTGTCCTCTGCCGGGCCGTTCTTGAGCGCTTTCGCCGCTGTCTCGATACAGGGCTGGCCGGGCTTGGAATGCACCTCGTGGGCGCGCGGCATGGCGGCTGCCTCGGCATGTTCGGCGGTGGTCTCGATACGGTCGGTCATGGGCACCCCGGCTGTTCCTGATCGCGGACCTTCCAGAGCCACGCACCGTCTGCGCGCCGCCAGCGGGTCACCTCTCCAGCGTGCATCAGGTGGTTGAGATGCGCAACGGATTCCACCAGTGCAAGCCCGTAGGTGCCCGCCTCCACCCGCCGCTTGAACAACAGCGGAAAGCAGTCGGCGGCGGTGCGCGGCTCGATCAGGAAATCGCGCAGCCGGTCGAGCGCGGCGTGGTGGTTTCCGGCCAGTTGCCGCATCCTCAGCGGCAGCCCGGTAAAGGGCAGCTTGTGCCCCGGCAACACGAGGTGATCCTCGCGCGCGTGCTCGGCCAGCCGGGCGCAGGCGGCGAGCCAGTCCGACAGAGGGTCGGCCTCGGGCTCGGTGGGGTAGACGCCGATATTGGGGCTGATGCCGGGCAGGATCTGGTCGCCCGCGATCACCAGCGCGTCGTCGCGGGACCAGAGTGTCAGATGGTCGGGCGCGTGCCCGCCGCCGAAATGCACGTCCCAGTCGCGCCCGCCCGCGCGGATCACCGCGCCGTCTCTCACGCGCGTGTACCCCACGGGCAGGGGCGCGCAGGTGTCGGAGAAATTGTAGGGGCGCTGCTGCGCGCGGGCCTCGAATATGTCTGGGTCCATGCCGCCCGCGCGCGAAAATTCCAACGCCTGCTGCGTGGGCCGCTCCTCGACGTCGAGGATCAGCATCCGCGCCATGAGCCAGCTTGTCCGCGAGGCCCACAGCGTCGCTCCGAACCGCTCCATCAGCCAGCCCGCCATGCCGACATGGTCGGGGTGATGATGGGTCAGGATCACCCGGCCAACCGGCTTTCCCTGCAAGGGGCCTGCAAGGATCGTCTCCCACAGTGCCACGGCCCTGCGCGAGTGGATGCCGGTATCGACGATGGTCCAGCTATCGCCCTCGTCGAGCGCGTAGACATTGACATGGTCGAGCACCATTGGCAGCGGCAGGCGCAGCCACAGCACGCCGGGCGCGACCTCGGTGGCGCTGCCCTCCGGTGGGGGGCTGTCCCACGGGTGGCGGATGATCTCTCCCCCGTCCATCAGGCCGTGAAATCCCTGGGCGTGAGAGCATAGAGGTCGCCCGCCCCGGCGCAGGCATGGGCGAAATGGCCCGCGTGCTCGGGCAGGAGCCGGGTGACGTAGAACCGTGCGAGCCGCGTGCGAGGGCCGTCCTCACCCTCGGCCTGCGCTGCGCGCAGGTGGAAATGCGCGCCCAGCACCCGGGCAAAGCCGCGCAGGTAGGGCATGGCCCCGGCAAAGCGCTCGGTCATGTCTGATTGCGCGAGCATCCAGTCGGTCGCCTCTCGCAGGCCCTCGGTCGCTTGCCAGACCGGCCCGGCAAGGTCGGGCAGGGTCGTGCGCGCGCCCTCGGCCTCGGCCTCGATCTCGTCGATCAGTGCCAGGACGGCCTCACCCCCGTCGGCGAGCTTGCGGCCGACGAGGTCCATCGCCTGGATGCCGTTGGTGCCCTCGTAAATCGCGGTCACCCGCACGTCGCGCAGATACTGTGCCGCGCCCGTCTCCTCAATATAGCCCATTCCGCCGTGAAGCTGAATGCCGGTGTTGGCCACATTGATGCCGGTCTCGGTGCCGCAGACCTTGGCGATAGGCGTGAGCAGCGCGGCGCGGGCCCGCCAGTGATCGGCGCCGGTTGCGGTCTCCATATCGGTGGCCTTGGCGCAGGCCAGTGCGATGGCGCGCGCGGCGAATGTCTCGGCGCGCATCGAGGCCAGCATCCGGCGCACATTGGCATGGTCGATGATCGTGCCGCTGCCATCCCCGACCGGGGTGCGTCCCTGTCGGCGCTCCTGCGCAAAGGCGAGGGCGTGTTGATAGGCCGCCTCGGCCACGCCCACGCCTTGTCCGCCCACGCCGAGGCGGGCGTTGTTCATCATGGTGAACATCGCGCGCATGCCCTGATGTGGCTCGCCCACGAGCCAGCCGGTTGCGCCGTCATACTGCATCACGCAGGTGGGGCTGCCGTTCAGGCCCATCTTGTGCTCGAGGCTGACCACGCTCAGCGCATTGCGTTCGCCGGGATCGCCTCGCGGATCGGGAATGAACTTGGGCACCAGAAACAGGCTGATCCCCTTGGTGCCCGGCACACCGTCGGGCAGCCGCGCGAGCACGAGGTGGCAGACGTTTTCCGTGAAATCGTTATCGCCCCAGGAGATGTAGATCTTCTGACCCGTTATGGCATAGGTGCCGTCACCATTGGGTTCGGCGCGGGTGCGCAGTGCGCCCACGTCCGAGCCTGCCTGCGATTCGGTCAGGTTCATGGTGCCCGACCATTCCCCGCTTACGAGTCTGGGCAGGTAGAGGGCCTTCAGCTCGTCGCTCGCGTGATGCTCGAGCGCCTCGATCTGGCCTTGTGTCATCAAGGGGGCGAGTTGCAACGACAGGCAGGCCGCTGCCATCATCTCGTTGACCGCCGTGGTCAGCACCATAGGCAGCCCCATGCCGCCGTGATCTGGATCGGCGCTGATCGCGATCCAGCCACCCTCGGCGATCGCGCGGTAGCCGTCGGCGAAACCGGGCGAGGTCCGCACCACGCCATTCTCCATGTGCGCGGGGTGCAGGTCGCCCGCGCGGTTCAACGGGCTGAGCACCTCCTCGGACATGCGCCCCGCCTCCGTCAGGATCGCGTCGGTCATGTCCGGTGCTGCCTCGGAAAATCGGTCGGTGGCGGCCACCTCGGGCAGGCCGATCACATGCTCGAAGAGAAAGCGGTAATCCTCGACCGGGGCGCGATAGGGCATTGTCACTTATCCTTTCCATCCTGCCGGCGCGGCTTGGCAAGCGGGCCGTGGGGCTGTATTCAGCCCCTTCCCGCCGAGGGTAGCCGGTCGCGCCGTGGCGGCAAGCGAAACGCCGCGTCAGGGGTTCTAGATGCCAAATGCAACCGAAACATTGCAAGCGGATGCGCAAGGCTTTGCCCGCGCCGCCGCCATCTGGCGCGCGGGCGGGCTCGTGGCCTTTCCCACCGAGACGGTCTATGGCCTCGGCGCCGATGCCGCCAATGACCGCGCGGTGGCCGCGATTTTCGACGCCAAGGAGCGGCCGCGCTTCAACCCGCTGATCGTGCATGTCGATAGCGCAGAACGCGCGCGCGACTTCGTGGACTGGTCGGACGCGGCAGAGATCGTGGCGAGCGCGTTCTGGCCTGGGCCGCTGACGCTGGTGTTGCCCCTGCGGCAGGACGCGCGGGTGTCGCCGCTGGTGACGGCGGATCTGCCGACGCTCGCCGTGCGGGTGCCCGCGCACCCGGTGGCGCGGGCGCTGTTGGCCGAGTTCGGCGGGCCGGTTGCTGCCCCTTCGGCCAACCCTTCAGGACGGATCAGCCCCACCGAGGCGGCGCATGTGCTGGCCGGACTGGACGGGCGGATCGCGGCGGTGGTGGATGGCGGGGCTTGCCCGGTGGGGGTGGAATCGACCATCCTCGGGCTGGCGGGCGCCCCAGAACTGCTGCGCCCCGGCGGCGTGCCGGTCGAGGTGCTGGAGGCGGCGCTAGGTACCCCGGTCGCGCAGCGTGGCGAGGCCGACGCGTTGACCGCACCGGGGCAGATGCAATCGCATTACGCGCCAGGCGCAAGGGTGCGGCTCAATGCGACGGAGCGGCGGGCAGGCGAGGCGATGCTGGGCTTCGGCGCGGTGGCGGGCGATCTGAGCCTGTCGGAGACGGGTGATCTGGTCGAAGCGGCGGCAAACCTCTTTCACCACCTCCACGCGCTCGACGCGACCGGTGCGGCAGGGATTGCCGTGGCCCCCATTCCGGAGCGGGGCCTTGGACGGGCGATCAACGACCGGTTGCGTCGCGCGGCGGCCCCCCGGGACTAGGGGGCGCTGCCCCCGTCGCGCATCCGCGCGACTCCCCCGGAGTATTTTCACCAAAGAGAAGCCGGGGCCGTCAGCCCAGAAGGGCGAGACCTGCAAAAAGCGTGAGCGCGCCGGCCGAGATGGCGAGGATCACGTTGCGCATGAAATATCCGATGGAGAGAGTGACGAGAGCGGCGGCCATGCGCGGGGCGTCGAGCGCCCCGCCGGTGGCGGCGGGCCAGACAACCAGCGGCGCGACCAGCCCCGGCAGCACCGCCACCGCCGTGTACCGCAGGTGCCGAAGCAGCCAGGCGGGCAGCGGGCGGTCGCCTATGAGCCCGAGAAAGACGAAGCGCAGCCCGAACGTTCCGAGGCCGAGCGCGGCGATGAAGAGCCACAGGGAGGGTCCTTCGATCATGTCCGGCCCTCCTTGCGGCGGTCTAGCATGACCTCGGCCTGCGCACCCGCCATCATGCCCGCGATCCCCGCCAGCAGCAGCCCGAGGTTGTAGGGCAGCCACGCCAGCGCCAACGCCAGCGTCACCGACACCAGCGCCGCCACCATGTGGGCGGGCGTGCGCAGCATCGGACCGATCATCGCGAGAAAGGTGATGGGCAGCGCGAAATCGAGCGGCAGCCCCGTGGGCACCGCGTTGCCGACCAATGCGCCGACGAGGGTGAACACGTACCAAAGCGGGCAGATCGGCGTGACAACGCCAAAGAAATAGGCCAGGCGCGCGGGCACCGACCAGTGCGGCTCCTGCTCGAATTTCACCACCGCGCAGGCATAGCTCTGATCGACGGTGAAGTAGGCTGCGATCGCGCGCTGCCACAGCGGCGCCGCCCCGAGCCACGGGGTGAGCGAGGCCGAGTACATCGCCATGCGCAGGTTGACCGCCAGCGCCGAGACGAGCGCGATGAGCGTCGGCGCGTTGTCGGTCAGCAGTTGCAGCGCCGCGAACTGCGCCGCGCCCGCGATCACCAGCACGGAAAACGCCATCGTTTCCGCGATGTGCAGTCCCGCCTCGGTACCGACCACGCCGAACAGCATCGAGAACGGTACGATCACGAGGATGAAGGGCGCGCCGTCGCGCACGCCTTGCCAATAGGGCGAATTGGTGCTTTGGCTGGCCACTGTCGGGGGCGCTCCGGGATGGTTGCGCCCTTGGCCTATCGGATGCGAGGAGGAGATTCAATTGACCGCTCAAAGCGATATTCCGGACTATCTCATCGCGCCCGATCCCGGTGCGGCGCGGCTCACCCGCGCGGTCGAGGGGGTGGATCACGAGGGAAATCCTGCGCACATCTCGGTGGTCGAGGAACGGCCCCTGACGATCTTTCTCAACGGTCAGGAAATCGTGACGGCGATGACCATCGGGGATTATCCCGAGTATCTCGCGCTCGGCTTCCTGCGCAATCAGGGGATGCTGGCGCCGGATGAGGTGGTGCGCGGTGTAGACTACGATGACGACCTGGAAACGGTGGTGGTGCGCACCGACGGACAGACGTCCTACGAGGAAAAGCTGAAAAAGAAGACCCGCACCAGTGGCTGTGCCGTGGGCACGGTCTTCGGCGACATGATGGAGGGGCTGGAGGAGGTGCGTCTGCCGCAGGTGGAGGTGCGCACATCGGACCTCTACGCGCTGGCCGCCAAGATCAACCGCACCCCGTCGCTCTATCTCGAGGCAGGGGCGATCCACGGCACGGTGCTGTGCCAGGGAGCGCGCCCGCTCGTCTACATGGAGGATGTCGGCCGCCACAACGCGGTGGACAAGATCGCCGGCTGGATGTTCTCCGAAGGCGTGCGCCCGGACGACAAGACGCTCTACACCACCGGGCGGCTGACCTCGGAGATGGTGATCAAGACCGCGCTGATGGGCATTCCGGTGCTGGCCTCGCGCTCGGGCTTCACCGCCTGGGGGGTGGAAATCGCGCGCGAGGTGGGGCTCACGCTGATTGGCCGGATGCGCGGGCGGCGGTTTGTCTGCCTGAGCGGGGAAGACCGGGTCCTGCGCGACGCCGACCCCGCGAGCGTGGCCGAGGAAAGCCCGAAGCATCGCCGCAAGAGCGCCCAAGGATGAGCGCTCCGCCCGGCGTGATCCTCGCAGGTGGGCTGGCCACGCGGATGGGCGGTGGCGACAAGGGGCTGTTGCCGCTTGGGGAGGCGACGATTCTCGACCATGTCCTCGACCGGCTCGCACCGCAGGCAGGCGCGCTGGCGCTTAACGCCAATGGCGATGCGACACGGTTCGCGCGGTTCGGCCTTCCGGTTCTGCCCGACCCGGTCGACGGCTTTCCCGGGCCGCTGACCGGGGTGTTGGCGGGGCTCGACTGGGCGGCGGAAAAGGGGGCCGAGACCATCGTGACTGTGGCTGCCGACACGCCGTTCTTTCCCCGTGACCTCGTGGCGCGCTTCCAGGCGGCGGCGGAGGGGATGGATCACCCACTGGTGCTGGCAGCCACGCCGCGCGGCGTGGAAGAGACCAAATCAATGAGCCGCGGCGGGCAGGTGCGCCACCCCACCTTCGGCCTCTGGCCCGTGGCGCTGCGCGACGATCTGCGTGCTGCTCTGGAGGGTGGCCTGCGCAAGGTCGTGCTCTGGACCGACAAGCATGGCGGGCGCGAGGCGCTGTTCGACGACGGGGATGCCTTTTTCAACGTCAACACGCCCGGGGATCTGGATCTCGCGCAGAGGAGGGCAGGGGCATGAGGCTCTACGGTGTCACCGGCTGGAAAAATGCAGGGAAAACCGGGCTGATGGAACGGCTGGTGACCGAGATCACCGCGCGGGGCTACTCGGTCTCGACGATCAAGCACGCACATCACAGCTTTGACGTCGATCATCCGGGCAAGGACAGCCACCGCCACCGGGTCGCGGGGGCGACCGAGGTGCTGCTGGCCTCGCGCAACCGCTTTGCGCTGATGCACGAGATGCGCGGTGAGGGCGAGCCCGCGCTGGAGGCGCTGTTGCAGAAGCTGAGCCCCGTCGATCTGGTGCTGATCGAGGGCTACAAGCGCGACCGCCACCCCAAGGTCGAGGCGTTCCGCGCCGAAACGGGCAACGCGATGATCGCCACGGATGATCCGACGATCCGCGCGGTGGCGAGCGACGTGCCTCTCGATCTGGACCGGCCGGTGTTCGATCTGGACGATACGGGGGGTATCGCGGATTTCATTCTCGCAGAGGTGGGGCTTTGACGGGATTCGACACTGTCCTGGTGGTGGATTGGTCGGCGGCGAGCACGCGCGCTCCCGAAAAACCCTCCAAGGATGCCATATGGATGGGGCTCGTCAGGGACAGTGAGCCGCAGGCGCCGATCTAGTGCCGCAGCCGGATCGAGGCGGAGGCCCGCATCGCCGCGATGTTCGGGCAGGAGATGGAGGCCGGACGGCGAGTGCTGGCCGCCTTCGATTTTCCCTTCGGCTATCCGCGCGGCTTTGCGCGGCGGATCACCGGATCGGATGACCCCTTGCTGCTATGGGACTGGCTTGCCGCGCGGATCGAGGATTCCGAGCGAGGCGCGAATAATCGCTTCGATGTGGCCGAGGAGATGAACGCAGCCTTTGACGGCCCCGGCCCGTTCTGGGGCAAGACGCATTGGGACCGCTGGCCGGGCATTCCCTATGACAAGAAGGGTATCCTTTACGAAGAGGTGCCGGAGAAGCGGACCTGCGACTGCATCGCGCGCACGTCTAGCAGTTGCTTTCAACTCTGCTACAATCCCACCGTTGGCAGTCAGGTGCTGATGGGAGTGCCGATGCTGTCGCGCCTGCGGCGGATGGAGGGGGTCGCCGTCTGGCCGTTCGAGGACTGGCGGGATGCGCGCGTCGTGCTGGCTGAAATCTGGCCGGGCATCATCAACCGGGCCGTCAAGCGCGCCGAGGCGGCCGGGGGCATTCGCGACGCCCATCAGGTGCGCTTGCTGTCTCGCGCCCTTTCTCGGTTGCCCGCGTCCCGGCTTGACCGCATGATGACGGACCTGCCGCCCGAGGCTGCAGAGGAAGCGTGGGTGCTGGGAACCGGACATGAAGAGGACCTGATGGCCGCCTGCAACGACCCCCTGAAGCCGCCCCCTTTGCGCGACGATTGTTTCGCACTGCCTGCGGGCGTGGACTGGACGCCGGTGGATGACGCCTTGGCGATGCTGCGCGACCGGCTGCGCGCGGTGGTGGGGCAGGAACGGCTGCCGCTCGGCGACGCGGCGGGGCGGGTGCTGGCGGCCCCGGTTGTGGCGCGGCGGGCCAACCCGCCGGAGGCGAACACGGCGGTGGATGGGTATGGGTTTGCCCATGCGTCGCTCGGCGAGGGCGATCAGGTGTTGCCGCTGGTGGAGGCGCGCGCGGCGGCCGGGGTGCCCCATCAGGGTGCCGTGCCGCCGGGTCATGCCGTGCGGGTGCTGACCGGCGCGGCGCTGCCAGAGGGCGTCGATACGGTGGTATTGCAGGAGGACGTGACACTTGGGCAGGGGCGCATCGCCTTTCGTGGGGGGCTAAAGCCGGGCGCGAACACGCGGCGCGCCGGTGAGGATATCGAGGCGGACGCGACCGTGCTGGAGGCGGGGCGCGTTCTGACCCCTGCCGACCTGGCGCTTTGTGCCGCCGTGGGGCTGGCTGACCTCCCTGTTTTCAAGCGGTTGCGCGTGGCGGTGATCTCCACCGGGGATGAGCTGGTCGAGCCGGGAGAGGCGGCGCGCGCGGGACAGATTTACGACGCCAACCGGCCCATGCTGGCCGCACTTGTGCGGCAGGCGGGATACGATCTCGTCGATCTCGGGCGGGTGGCCGACGACCGGGCTGCCCTGCGCGCGGCGATGGACCGGGGCGCGGCGGAGGCGGATGTGATCCTGACCTCGGGCGGCGCGTCCTCGGGCGACGAGGATCACGTCTCGGCGCTGCTGAACGAGGCAGGGGCGATGGCGGAGTGGCGGATCGCGCTCAAGCCGGGGCGGCCGCTGGCGCTCGGGATGTGGGCCGGCGTGCCGGTTTTTGGCCTGCCGGGCAACCCGGTTGCGGCGTTGGTGTGCACGCTGGTCTTCGCGCGGCCTGCCATGGCGGTGCTGTCGGGGGCCGAGTGGTGCGCGCCGCAGGGCTTCGACGTGCCCGCCGCGTTCGAGAAGCGCAAGAAACCGGGGCGTCGCGAATACCTGCGCGCGCGTATCCGGCAGGGCCGCGCCGAGGTGTTCAAGTCCGAGGGTTCGGGGCGCATAAGCGGGCTGAGCTGGGCCGAGGGGCTGGTTGAGCTGCCCGACGGCGCGGCGGACATCCACCCCAGCGATCCGGTGCGCTACATTCCGTTCGGCAGTTTTTCAGGTGCCTGAAACGCCTCCTCCTCCTCGGCGCGCAGCGCCCGAACCTTGCGGTTCAGCGTGCGAATCGTGCGGTTGAGGCAGAGCTTGCCGCCGCGGGGCTGTGCGACTCCATCGGTCGCCCGGTCGCCTGATTCAGGTCGCTCTCCGGTACGCCTGGCCGTCGGCGCGGGCAGGCCGTTCCTCCTGTTCGGAGATGGACGACTCCCGCCAAGTATTTGAGCCAAGAAGACGCAGTGGGTCAGTCACCGGGTGGGCAGACATGGACATGAGTGTCCCATGTCGCGCAGGCCTCGGCGAGGGCAGGTGGCAGCGGCACGTCGGTGAAGACGTGATCGACATCGCGGATCGAGCCGATGCGCACCGGCGCGCTGCGCTGGAATTTCGAGTGGTCGGCCACGAGCATCACCTCGCGCGAGCGTTTCAGAAGGGTCTGGCCGACGAGCACCTCCTGGATGTCGAAATCGAGCATGTCCCCGTCCTCGTCAAGGGCCGAGCAGCCGAGGATCGCGTGGTCGAACTTGAAATTCTCGATGGCGCGCGCGGTGAGGTGGCCCACGAGCCCATTATCGGAGCGTCGCAGCGCGCCGCCGGCGAGCACGATCTCGCAATCGGGGTTGGCGAGCAGAGTTTGCGCCACGTTCATGTTGTTGGTCACCACCATCAGGTTGCGGTGGTCGAGCAGCGCCTGCGCCACCGCCTCTGTGGTGGTGCCGATGTCGAGAAAGAGCGATGTCGCGTCGGGGATGGCCGCCGCGCACGCGCGACCGATCGCCGTCTTGGCCGATTCGTTGAGGCGGCGGCGTTCCTCGTAGAGGATGTTGCTCACGCCCGAGGGCAGGATCGCGCCGCCGTGCACGCGCTCAAGCTTGCCGGCGTTGGCAAGCTCGGTGAGGTCGCGGCGGATGGTCTGGACGGTGACGTTGAAGCGTTCGGCGAGGTTCTCGACCATCACCTTTCCCTCGGCGCGGGCGATCTCGAGGATATCGGGCTGGCGAAACGATTGCGACATGGCGGACCTCGCTGGCTGAGTGTTCGATTATGTTCGTTTTTTCGCCCACCGCAAGGGCGCGTGTGGCCTGCGTTGTGATGTCGGTCAATGTAGTGCTCTGCCAAAAGAGAGCAAAAACGAACATTCGTTATTGACTGAAACGCGCGAATGCTGTTTCGTTTACTTTCATGTGAGGGAGGGCATGCGCGTGGAGGAGGCTGACGGCGATATTGTTGATCTGTTCGTCATCGGGGGCGGGATCAACGGCTGTGGTATCGCGCGGGATGCTGCCGGGCGCGGGCTTTCGGTCGAGCTCGCGGAGATGCACGACCTGGCGTCGGCCACGTCCTCGGCATCGACCAAGCTGTTCCACGGCGGGCTGCGTTACCTCGAGTATTTCGAGATACGGCTGGTGCGCGAGGCGCTGATAGAGCGCGAGACGCTGCTCCGGGCGATGCCGCATATAAGCTGGCCGATGCGCTTTGTGCTGCCCTGGCATCGTGACATGCGGTTCGAGGGCGAGACGCCGGTCTCGCGCATTCTGAATGTCGTCATGCCGTGGATGAAGGGCCGGCGTCCGGCATGGCTGATCCGGTTGGGCCTGTTTCTTTACGATCACCTTGGCGGACGCGAGATATTGCCCGGTACGAAAACGCTCGACCTGACGCAGGGGCCCGAGGGCCGGCCGCTCAAGGACAAGTTCACCCGCGCGTTCGAGTATTCCGATTGCTGGATCGAGGACAGCCGCCTCGTGGTGCTCAACGCGCGCGATGCCGAGGCGCGGGGCGCGCGCATCCGGGTGCGCACGCGCGTCGCCGGGGCAGAGCGCCGGGGCGGGCTATGGCATGTCCGGCTGGAGGGCGGTGAGCCCTCAACGGTGCGCGCGCGCGCCATTGTCAATGCCGGGGGGCCGTGGGTGAGCGATGTCATTACTGGCACGCTGCGGCTCGATTCCAGCGAAGGCGTGCGGCTGGTGCGCGGCAGCCACATAGTGACGCGCAAGCTCTATGACCACGACAAGTGCTATTTCTTTCAGGGCGAGGACGGGCGGATCATATTCGCCATTCCCTACGAGGGCGATTTCACCCTCATCGGCACCACCGATGTCGAACACGACGACCCCGACACGGCCCCCGAATGCACCCCCGAGGAAGCTGCCTACCTGTGCCGGTTCGCAAGCGAATATTTTGCGCGACCCGTGACCGAGGCGGATATCGTCTGGAGCTATTCCGGCGTTCGCCCGCTCTACGATGACGGGGCGAAATCGGCCACGGCGGCAACGCGCGACTACGTGCTGTCGCTCGACGAAACCGGGGGCGCACCGCTCCTGAACGTCTTTGGCGGCAAGATCACCACCTACCGGCGGCTGGCGGAATCGGCGATGGCGCGGCTGGCGCCGCATTTCCCGCGTGCTGGGGCTGCGTGGACTGCGGGGGTGCCGCTGCCGGGCGGGGACTTCGCCGTTGACGGGGTTGGGGCGCTGACCGAAAGTCTGGAGTCGCGGTATCCGTTCCTGGAGGCGGGCCATGCGCCGCGGCTGGTGCGTGCCTATGGAACGGAGGCTGCGCATGTGCTGGGTGACGCGCGCGAGGACGCCGATCTGGGCCGCGATTTCGGCGCGACGCTGACCGAGGCGGAGGTGCGCTGGCAGATGACGCACGAATATGCACGAGAGGCGGCGGACGTGGTCTGGCGACGCACGCGGCTGGGGCTGAAGATGACCGAGGATCAGATCGCCGCGCTCGATGACTGGATGCGCGCGGCGCGCGCGCCCGGCGCAGCGGCGAAGGGGAGGGCAAAGGCGTGACGCTGACACTTGAGGGCATATCGAAGGTGGTGGGCGGCGAGGTGCATATCCACCCCACCGATCTGAGCCTTGCGCCCGGCACGATGAACGTGCTGCTAGGGCCCACGCTGGCGGGCAAGACCTCGCTCATGCGCCTGATGGCCGGACTCGATGCGCCCGCCACGGGGCGCATCCTGTGGCAGGGGCAGGATGTGACGGGGATGCGGGTTCAGGACCGCGCGGTGGCGATGGTCTATCAGCAATTCATCAACTACCCGTCGATGAGCGTCTATGACAACATTGCTTCGCCGCTGCGCCTGCAGGGCAAAGCGGCGGACGAGATCGACCGGGGCGTGCGCGAGACCGCCGAGATGCTGAAGCTCACCCCGATGCTCGACCGCAAGCCGCTGGAGCTGTCTGGCGGGCAGCAGCAGCGCTGCGCGTTGGCGCGGGCGCTGGTCAAGGGGGCGGGGCTGGTGCTTCTCGACGAGCCGCTGGCCAATCTCGACTACAAGCTGCGCGAGGAATTGCGCCTCGAGATCCCGCGCATCTTCGAGGAATCCGGTGCGATCTTTGTCTATGCCACGACCGAGCCCGAGGAGGCGCTGCTTCTGGGTGGCAACACCGCGACGCTGTGGGAGGGGCGGATCACGCAGTTCGGGCCGACGGCGGAGGTCTATCGCCAACCCGCCGACGCCACCACCGCGCGGGTATTTTCCGACCCACCGATGAATTTCCTGGATGTGACCAAGACAGGCGACCGGATCGGATTTGGCGATGCACAGGAGGTGCCCGCGCTGGGCGCGCTGGCGCGGCTCGGGGACGGGGAGTACATCGTGGGGTTCCGGCCCAACCATCTGGAAATCGAGCGGCACGGCGAGGAGGTGATGGGTTTCGACACGCGGCTTAGCGTGACCGAGATCACCGGGTCGGAGACTTTTGTGCATCTCGACCATCACGGAGAGCGCTGGGTGGGACTCATCCACGGCGTGCGCGATCTGGAGATCGGTGCTGAACTGCGGGTCTGGCTCGATCCCGCGCATGTCTACGTGTTCGGGCGCGACGGCACGCTGGTGGCGCCAGCGTCCTATGCGCTGGCAGCCTGAGGGGGAGATATGGCCAAGATCACGCTCGACAACCTGGCGCACAGCTACCTGCCCGCGCCCGCGGGTGAGGAGGACTGGGCGCTCAAGGAGCTCAACCATGTCTGGGGCGATGGCGAGGCCTATGCCCTGCTGGGCGCGTCGGGCTGCGGCAAGTCCACGCTGCTCAACATCATCTCGGGGCTGCTGCGCCCGTCGCGGGGGCGCATCCTGTTCAACGATATCGATGTCACCGATCAGCCGACCGCCGCACGCAACATCGCGCAGGTGTTCCAGTTTCCGGTGGTGTACGACACCATGACCGTGCGGGAGAACCTTGCCTTTCCTCTCAGGAACCGGGGTGCGGAGGCGGGCTATATCGCCACGCGCGTGCAGGCCATCGCGGAGATGATCGGCATGGAGGCCGAGCTTGACCGCAAGGCGCGGGGGCTGACGGCGGATGCCAAGCAGAAGATCAGCCTCGGGCGCGGGATGGTGCGAGAGGATGTCAACGCGCTGCTGTTCGACGAGCCGCTCACGGTGATCGACCCGCACATGAAATGGGAGCTGCGCACGCAACTGAAGGCGCTGCATCACGAGTTCGGGCACACGATGATCTATGTCACCCACGACCAGACCGAGGCGCTGACCTTTGCCGACAAGGTTGTGGTGATGCATGACGGGCGCGTGGTGCAGGTGGGCACGCCGCAGGCGCTATTCGAGCGGCCCGAGCATACTTTCGTGGGGTATTTCATCGGCAGCCCGGGGATGAACCTTCTTGACGCCGAGGTGGATGGAAAGGTGGCGCGGGTTGGGGGATTCGAGGTGCCGCTCGGGGCCGAGTATGCCCCGCCGGGGGGCCGGGTGCAGATCGGCGTGCGGCCCGAATTCGTGAGCCTCGGTGCAGAGGGGCTGCCGGTGACGGTGACCCGCGTCGAGGACGTGGGCCGCCACCGCATCGCGCGTCTCGATTTCGAGGGCACGGCGCTCAACGCGCTGTTGCCCGAGGGTGCACCGTTGCCCGCCGGGGACGTGCGGGCACGTTTCGCCCCCGAGGCGATCAACGTCTATTCGGACGACTGGCGCGTGGCGCCGGGGTCTCGCAGCGAGGAGGCCGCGTGATGGAAAAGACGGTCAACCAGAAGGCATGGTTTTTGGTGCTGCCGGTGTTGGTGCTGGTGGCGTTCTCGGCGGTCATCCCACTGATGACCGTGGTCAATTACTCGGTGCAGGACACGTTCGGCAACAACCAGTTCTTTTGGGCGGGGCTCGACTGGTTCCGGCAGATGCTCGAGGACGAGCGCATGTGGAACGCGCTACGCCGGCAGGTGATCTTTTCCGGCGTGATCCTCGCCATAGAGGTGCCGCTGGGCGTGCTCATCGCGCTCAACATGCCAAAGCGCGGCGTCATGGTCTCGGTCTGCCTGGTGCTGATGTCGCTGCCGCTGCTCATCCCGTGGAACGTGGTGGGGACCATCTGGCAGATATTCGGGCGCGTAGATATCGGGCTTCTGGGGCACACGCTGGCGGCGCTGGGGGTCGATTACAACTACACGCAGGACGCGCTTGACGCCTGGGTGACGCTGATCGTGATGGATGTCTGGCACTGGACATCGCTGGTGGCGTTGCTGGCCTATGCCGGGCTCAAGTCGATCCCCGACGCCTATTATCAGGCTGCGCGCATCGACCAGGCGAGCCGCTGGGCGGTGTTCCGCTATATCGAGCTGCCCAAGATGACGGGGGTGCTGACCATCGCGATCCTGTTGCGCTTCATGGACAGCTTCAAGATCTATACCGAGCCTTTCGTGGTCACCGGGGGTGGTCCCGGCAACGCCACCACCTTGCTGTCCATCGACCTCGTCAAGATGGCGCTGGGGCAGTTCGACCTCGGCCCGGCGGCGGCTTTCTCGATCATGTATTTCCTTGTGATCCTCTTGGTGAGCTGGGTGTTCTACACGGTGATGACCAATCTCGACCAGCAGGGGGGCAAGTGATGAATTTCCGTCCGCGCATCAACCTGGTCATGGTGCTCTACCTGCTGTTTCTCATGCTGCCGATCTACTGGCTGCTGAACATGAGCCTCAAGACCAATACCGAGATACTCAACGCTTTCACGCTCTGGCCCGACGACCTGACGCTCGACAATTACCGCACGATCCTGAGCGATCCGGCGTGGTACATGGGCTATGTCAACTCGATCATCTACGTGACCATGAACACGGTCCTGTCGGTGGCGGTGGCGCTGCCTGCGGCCTATGCCTTCTCGCGTTACAGTTTTCTCGGTGACAAGCACCTGTTCTTCTGGCTGCTGACCAACCGGATGGCGCCGCCCGCGGTATTCGCGCTGCCGTTCTTTCAGCTTTATTCCTCGGTGGGGCTTTTCGACACGCATATCGCGGTGGCGCTGGCGCATACGCTGTTCAACGTGCCGCTGGCGGTGTGGATCCTCGAAGGCTTCATGCGCGGGGTGCCCAAGGAGATCGACGAGACCGCCTATATCGACGGCTATTCCTTCGGGCATTTCTTCGTGAAGATATTCATGCCGCTCATAGCCTCCGGCATCGGCGTGGCGGCGTTCTTCTGCTTCATGTTCTCATGGGTGGAGCTGCTTCTGTCGCGCACGCTGACCACGGTGGACGCCAAGCCCATCGCCGCGATCATGACCCGCACGCAAGGCGCGGCCGGGATCGACTGGGGCGTGCTGGCGGCGGCGGGGGTTCTGACCATCGTGCCGGGGGCGCTCGTGATCTACTTCGTGCGCAACTACATCGCCAAGGGCTTTGCCCTGGGGAGGGTTTGATGGAACGCTTCGTTAACCATCCTGATGTCATCCTCGGGCTTGACCCGAGGACCTCATGGAACGAGCGCCTCGCGAGAAACGGGGCCGTCCATGCCGAAGGACATGTCCGTTTACATCGTTACCAACAAGCCGCGTGGAACGCTCTACATCGGGGTGACGAGCGACCTTGCGAAGAGGGCGTATCAACATCGAACCCACGCCATTCGTGGTTTCACGGACTGTTACAATCTCGAGCGCCTCGTATGGTTCGAGCGCCATACCGAGCCACGCCATGCGATCCAGCGAGAGAAATCGCTGAAGCGCTGGTACCGCGAATGGAAAATCGCACTGGTGGAGACGGCGAACCCTCAATGGCGGGATTTGTGGCAGAACATGCGCGGGGCATAGACGATGCTGATTGTCCTGTTGCGGGAGGTCCTCGGGTCAAGCCCGAGGATGACGTCCCTTCGCTCCGCGCGCTGCAGGGGAGGCATTGAACATGGCATGGATGGCATGGACATGGCCCACGGCGATCTTCTTCATGGTCATCGCGGGGCTTTTGATCACCTTCACGATCATCGGGGTGAAATTCCCCGAAACCCCGCGCAGGGGCATCCTGCGCATCGAGACGACGCGGGGCGACCGGCTTTTCATCACGCTTCTGGGCTCGGCCTTCATCAACCTGGCCTGGCTCGGGCTCGTCGGCGCGAACCAACCCTACGCGCTGATCGTCTGCCTGATCTACGCAGCGGCGGTGTTTCGCTGGGTGTGAGACGGCATAATAACCTGACTGAGAGTTCATAAGGGAGGACAACATGAACTTGCGACTTACAACGACAACGGCGATCGTCTCGCTCGGCCTGATGGCCGGGCAGGCGGCCGCCGACATGGAGGCCGCGCAAGCGTTCCTCGATGACGAGATAGCGGGCCTTTCGGTGCTGAGCCGCGCCGATCAAGAGGCCGAGATGCAATGGTTCATCGACGCGGCCCAGCCCTTCGAGGGTATGGAGATCAAGGTCGTTTCCGAGACCATCGCCACGCATGAATACGAGTCCCAGGTGCTTGCGCCCGCGTTCACGGCAATCACCGGCATCCAGGTTACCCACGACCTCATCGGTGAGGGCGACGTGGTGGAAAAGCTGCAGACGCAGATGCAGTCGGGGCAGAACATCTATGATGGCTATGTCAACGACTCGGATCTCATCGGCACCCATTGGCGCTATCAGCAGGCGCGTAACCTGACCGACTGGATGGCGGGCGAGGGTGCGGATGTGACCAATCCGGGGCTCGATATCGACGATTTCATCGGCACCTCCTTTACCACCGGGCCGGATGGCAAGCTCTACCAGCTTCCCGACCAGCAGTTCGCCAACCTCTACTGGTTCCGCTACGACTGGTTCAACGACGAGAAGAACCAGGCCGATTTCAAGGCCGAATACGGCTATGACCTCGGTGTGCCCGTCAACTGGTCGGCCTACGAGGACATCGCAGAGTTCTTTACCGGGCGCGACCTGAGCCATCTCGGTGTCGAGGGCGAGGTCTTTGGCAACATGGACTATGGCAAGAAGGATCCCAGCCTTGGCTGGCGCTATACCGATGCGTGGATGTCGATGGCCGGCATGGGAGACGTGGGTGAGCCCAACGGCCTGCCGGTCGATGAATGGGGCATCCGCGTGAACGAGCAGAGCCAACCCACCGGCTCTTGCATGGCGCGCGGTGGCGCGACCAACAGCCCCGCCGCTGTCTACGCGGTGGACAAGGCGATCGAGTGGCTGGACAAATACTCGCCGCCCTCCGCCGCCGGGATGACCTTCTCCGAGGCCGGGCCGATCCCCGCGCAGGGCAACATCGCGCAGCAGATGTTCTGGTACACCGCCTTCACCGCCGCCACGGTCAAGCCTGACCTGCCGGTGATGAACGAGGACGGCACGCCCAAGTGGCGCATGGCCCCTTCGCCGCACGGTGTCTACTGGAAGGAAGGCCAGAAGATCGGCTACCAGGACGCAGGCTCTTGGACGCTGATGAAATCCACGCCCGTGGACCGCGCCAAGGCCGCGTGGCTCTATGCGCAGTTCGTCACGTCGAAGACCGTCGATCTCAAGAAATCGGATGTGGGCCTGACCTTTATCCGCGAGTCGACGATCAATGCCGACCACTTCACCGAGCGCGCACCGCGGCTTGGCGGTCTGGTCGAGTTCTACCGTTCGCCAGCCCGCGTGCAGTGGTCGCCCACGGGCACCAACGTGCCGGACTATCCCAAGCTGGCGCAGCTGTGGTGGCAGAATATCGGTGACGCCATGTCCGGCGCCAAGACCCCGAAAGAGGCGCTCGACGCGCTGTGCTCGGACCAGGAGCGCGTGCTCGAGCGGCTCGAACGGGCTGGCATCCAGGGCGATATCGGCCCCAAGCTGAACGAGGAGCGCGACCCCGAATACTGGCTGAGCCAGCCGGGCGCGCCATACCCTGCGCTGGAGAACGAGGACGAGAAGCCGGTCACCATCGCCTATGACGAGCTGATCAAGTCCTGGCAGTAAGCGCCACGCTTGCTTAAATGCGCGATCGCCCGGCCCGTTCGGGCGATCGCATCACGACAGAAGGGGCGCGCCGCAATGACCCATATCCTCGCCATCGACCAGGGCACCACGTCGAGCCGCGCGATCCTTTTCGACGCAGGCATGAAGCCCGTCACCTCCGCGCAGGAGGAATTTCCGCAACATTACCCCGATTCCGGCTGGGTCGAGCACGACGCGGGCGATCTGTGGTCCACCACAGCCGCCACCTGCCGCGCCGCCATTGAGAAGGCGGGGATCACCGGTGCCGACGTCGCCGCCATCGGCATCACCAACCAGCGCGAAACCACCGTGGTCTGGGACCGGCACACGGGGCGCGCCATCCACCGCGCCATCGTATGGCAGGACCGCCGCACCGCCGATACCTGCGCCCGCCTGCGCGACGCGGGGCACGAGGAGATGGTCAAGGCGCGAACCGGCCTGCTGCTCGATCCGTATTTCTCGGGGACCAAGCTGGCGTGGATCCTCGATAACGTGGAGGGCGCGCGGGAGCGCGGGCGGGCGGGCGATCTGCTTTTTGGGACGGTGGATAGCTTTCTCATCTGGAAGCTGACCGGGGGACGTGTCCACGCCACCGATGCCACCAACGCCGCGCGCACGCTGCTCTACGATATCCGCAAGGGGCGATGGAGCCGCACGATCTGTGATCTGCTCGACATCCCGATGGAAATGCTGCCGGAGGTCCGCGACAGCGCCGATGACTATGGCACCACCCGCGCCGATCTCTTCGGGTGCGAGATCCCGATCCTTGGGGTCGCGGGCGATCAGCAGGCGGCCACGGTTGGGCAGGCCTGCTTTCAGCCCGGAATGCTAAAATCCACCTATGGCACGGGGTGCTTTGCGCTCTTGAACACGGGCGAGACACCCGTTGTGTCGCAGAACCGCCTGCTTACCACCATCGCCTATCAGCTGGATGGCCAGCCGACCTATGCGCTCGAAGGGTCGATCTTTGTCGCAGGGGCGGTGGTGCAGTGGCTGCGCGACGGGCTCGGCCTGATCCGCGAGGCGCGCGAGACGCAGCCGCTGGCAGAGAAAGCCGATCCGCATCAGGAGGTGGTACTCGTTCCCGCCTTTACCGGCCTCGGCGCACCCTATTGGCGGCCCGATTGCCGCGGCGCGATATTCGGCCTGACGCGTGGCACCGGGCCTGCCGAGATGGCGCGCGCCGCGCTGGAGAGCGTGGGCTTCCAGACTCGCGACCTGCTGGAGGCGATGCGCGCGGACTGGGCGGCACAGACCACAGGTGACGGCGCGGCGGAGGTGGCGACGCTGCGGGACATTGAAGTTGCGACCCTCCGGGACATTGAAGTTGCGACCCTCCGGGTCGACGGCGGCATGAGCGCCTCCGACTGGACGATGCAGTTTCTCGCCGACATCCTCGATGCACCCGTGGACAGGCCCGAGGTGCTCGAGACCACGGCGCTGGGCGCGGCGTGGCTGGCGGGGATGCGCGCGGGGCTCTATCCGGGGCAGGAGGAATTCGCCAAGGGCTGGGCGCTGGAGCGCCGGTTCGAGCCGCGGATGGACGCCGGGGCGCGCGCGCGGAAACGTGATGCCTGGGCGCGGGCGATCAAGGCCACGATGAGCTTCTGACAGGTCGTTGGGCCGTTGTGGCCGCGCGCGCGGGGGGCTAGGCTGCGCGTCTCTGCCCGTGCCCGCGAAGGAGCCGCCATGCACGCCCCGATCAGCGTCATCATCCCCGCCCGCGACGAGGCGGAAACCATCGCGCAAGTGGTCGCGACCATGCAGGATCTGCCCTGCGTGGCCGAGGTGGTGGTGATCGACAACGGCTCGACGGATGCTACGGCGGCGCGGGCACAGGCGGCAGGCGCGCGCGTCATTGCCGAGGCGCGGCGCGGCATGGGCAATGCCGTGCGCAGCGGCGTGGCAGCGGCGGCGCATGACTGGGTGATGAAGGTCGATGCCGACCTGGGCCGGTTCGATACCGCGCTCTTTGCGCGCATGGCCGAGGCGCGCGCGCCGGGGGTGGGGCTGGTCAAGGGCGCGTGGAACGATCCGAACGATCCGATGCCGATGACGCGGCTGCTGGTGGCACCCGCACTGCGGCTGATGTTTCCGGGACTGGGGGATTTGCGCGCGCCCAATACCGGTATCTACCTGTTCGACCGATCGCGGATCGCGCATGAACGGCTGATCTCGGATTACGCCGTCGATATCGACGTTATGCTGCGCATCCATGCTGCCGGGGCGGAGGTGGCGGAGGTCGATATCGGGCGCATCGTGCACGATACGCGCAACCCGAACCATTACAGCGGTATGGCCCAGGAAATTCTCGCCTTTTTCCTCTCGCGGCAGCCGCTGGGGCTCTTGGACGAGGTGGTGGTGATGGCCGAAACCGAAGCCGGGGCCGTGCACCATGCCGGTGGCGTGATCGCCGAGAAGCTCATCTCCGGGGCGCGGGTGAGTGTGTACTTGCAGGAGGGCGGGGCGGTGCTCGACGCGGTGCTCGGCGGCTTTCCAACCTATCGCCGTGCGCCGCTTGCCGAGGCCGCGCGGCATGTGCCCCACGCCAACGCGGCACGGCTGCGGATCATTCGCGCGGCCGGGATTGGTGGCAGCGCGCCCGTGGGATCGGTGCCGGTGGAGGTCTGGGAGATGCGAGGCGCGGCGGATGTCTCCGTGCCGTTGGAGGCGGGCGCGCCGCTCAAGCGCGCGGCGCTGGAGCGGCTTGGCCTGTCCACACAGGTGCCCCCGCACGAGACGTTCCGGATCGTGGATGGCGGGAGCTAGGGCGCCCTCTCACGTGCCCTTGAAATTCACTTCGCCTTCGTGCTCCATCGCCCGCGAAAGCGCCGGGGCCGCTGCCGGGCAATCGTCGCGTGTGCGGCGCGACCGCAGCCGCCCGTATTGCCCCAGCCCGATGGCCAGCAGGATGATCGCCCCGCCAGGCAGGAGACCCGGCCCTGGGTCCTCGCCAAGCAGCACCATCGCGATCAGGATCGCGGCCAGCGGCGAGAAGGAGGTGGCCAGCGACACGTCGCCCGAGCGCGCGTATTTCAGCCCCAACGCCCAGGCGAACTGCCCGCCGATCACCACGATCAGGGCATAGATCCAGACATATTCCCAAACGAGCGGGTGGAACACGTCTTGAAAATGCATGGGGCCGAAGAGGTAGATCGCGAGGAAGAAGTAAAAGATCGTGCCGACCACCGTGCGGTAAATCGCGTAAATCCCCAGAGGAATGCCGCGCAGCCCGGTGCGCGCCACCAGCGTCGAGGCGATGTACGAGAGCGTCGCCAGCAGCGCGCCGATCTCGCCCTTGCCGAAGCTGAACCCACCGTCGCTGTTGAGCCACAGCATCAATACCGCGCCAACCAGCGCCACCAGCCCGGCGGCGAACGCCCAGGGCTCAAATTCCTCGCGCAGGATCAGCCACGCCGCCACCACGAAGAGCGGCGGCTCGATCCGGCCCATGAGCACCACGTTGGTTACCGTGGTGTGCTCGAGCGCGTAGAAGAACAGCCCCGGCGTCAACGCCGACGACAGGAACGCCGATAGTGTCAGGATCATCCAATTGAAACGCGTCAGCTTGCGCAGGTTTTCCAGCGTCCATTCGCGCCAGAACATGAAACCCATCGGCACGATCGACATGAGCGAGCCGACGAACAGCAGGTTGCAATAGGTGATGACGTTGCGCCCCATCACCCGGTTCTCCATGCCGATCTCGGCGAGGAGCGAGACGATGGAATTGCCGGCCGCGAAGATCACCACCGCGGCCCACGCGAGCGCCGCGCCCATCATGATCCGCGAATTGTCGGGTATTGCCTGGGTGCCGGCCTGGGCCATTACTGATCCTTATCCTCGTCACTATGGCGCGTCTGCGCCTTGTTCCGACGATGGGGCAGGGCGGTGCCGAGTGCAAATGACTTCGGCGCACGGCGGTTCACGATGCCTCAATCGCCGCGCAACATTGTTTCACGGATCGGCTCTTGCTAGGTGCGAAGATCACGCCCGCGTGCATTCGCTTGCCTTTCGATGCCGAGGCGCGCAGCTTGGCAGGGAAAAAGACCCGCGCAGGGAGCGTTCCGATGACCGAAGAGCCGCAGGCGGAAGCCTTTGTCACCATCTTCGACGACACCTATGATCAGCCCGACTGTCGGGCCTATTTCCGGATGATGGATGCGCTGGGCTATCGCAACCAGCACCACGCGACGGTGGCGTTCCGGGCCGGGCTCGATGCGGTTGCCCGCGTGCGCGGGCTCGACGCGCCACGGATGCTGGATTTCGCGTCGAGCTACGGGATCGTGACGCTGCTGATGCGCCACGAGACCACGTTGGCAGAGGTGTTTGCCCGCTACCGCGATCCCGCTTTCGACGGGCTCTCGCCCGGTGACGTGATCGCGCGCGACCGCGATTGGCTCGCACGCCTGCCGCGCCGCACCCCACCGCTGCATGTCACCGGGCTCGACATCATGCCCAATGCCGTGGCTTACGGGCGCGCGGTGGGGTTGTTCGACGAAGGATATGCCGAGGATCTCGAGACCTCTGATCCCTCTGACGGGCTGGCCGCCGCGCTGGGGCAAGTGGACATGATTGTGGAATGCGGTTCGGTGGCGCAGCTCATGCCCCGCGCGCTGGATCGGGTGCTCGCGGCCTGCGGGCCGCGCAAGCCGTGGATCATGACCTCGCCCATCCGCGGTAACGAGCGCGCGGCGGCAGCGGAGGTGCTGCGCGCGCATGGCATGGTGCAGGAGCAGCTGCCGGTGCCGGCCTTCGTTCATCGCCGGTTCGAGGGCCCCGAGGAGCAAGCCCGCGCCGTTGCAAACGCGCGCGCCGCGGGCCACCAGACTGACGGTGTCGAGACCAGCGGGCATTTCCACGCACAGGTTCTGCTGGCGCGCCCCGCCGACGAGGCCACTCCGGTCACCGACTGGTCGCATCCCCTGGCCGTGCCGCCGCTGGACTGAACCCCTGCTGCGCTTGCCCGGCGGCGGTGCCGCGCGCTATAGTAAAGACGAATTCCTTTGGGACGATTTCCATGACGTATCGCCGTCTTTCCCGACAGGCCTGCCCCGTGCGGACGTTGCCCTGGCCCGGAGGCTGATGCGATGCGCGCGGCTCTTTTGCTTGTACTGCTGGCGGCGGGTGGTTTCGCCTATGGCGGCTGGGCGCTGTGGGGGGCGGTGTTCGCCACGCGCGCCGCTCCACCGCCCCCGGTCGAGATCGGCGATGCGCTGGCCGAGGTCGCTCGCAGCGCCGCCCCCGAGCCCGATGCGCCCTGGCCCGCGATCTTTGACGCCTACGTGCCTGACCCGCCCAAACCCGCCTCCGCGCCGCGCCCAAAACAGACATGGCGCCTCGTGGGGCTGGTCGCCGGCGGAGAGGACGCCTGGGCCATCCTGTCGGGCACGGGCGGAGAGCAGATCGTGCGCAAGGGCGACACGCTGGGCGTTGCCACGGAAGTGGTGGCGATCGAGGAGGTGGGCGTGCGGCTGCGGCAGGACGGCGAGGAGACCCTCGTCGGATTCGACAAGACGCCGCGCTCGCTGCTGGCCGATCTCATCTCCAACGCGTCCGATGCGCCGCTCGAAGCGGACTTGCCGCTCAGCCTGCTGGCCGGGCGCGACATGCGGCTGGTTCTGGGTCGCGCGGGCAGCGTGCGAATGGTGGCGCCCAACGGCGGGCAGGGCGACCTCGTCCCCGAGATACTCTGGGTGCGTGAGGGGCATATCTATGACCTGATCGGCCTTCGGCGGGGCGACAAGGTGCTGCGCGTCAATGGGCACAACGTGTTCGATCCGGAGCTGTTGGCGAACGCGAAGGACATGCTCGGGCAGGCCGAGGAAGTTTCCGTGGAAATCCTGCGCGCGGGTCAGAGGCGCACGATTCGGGTGCGCGTCACCGGGCGCGGATAGCGCGCGGGTGCTGCCCGTTCGAGCGCGTGTTGAACGGAATGTCCCGCAATGATCGACAAAAAAATCCAGGGCACAACCAAAGGGGTAGTGGCGGGGACACGTGCAGATATCGTCAGACCAAGCGATCTTACATGGTATCACGAAAATGTTATCGTTGTTTATCGTAAAAGAGACCACAGCGAAACTCTTGGGATTCCCTGAGATGGTTTGGTGGGGTATGTTTTGTCATGAGACAGAGTTTTTCGACCCAGCCCGCCTTGTTTGCTCCGCAGGAGTTGTTCGACCACCCGGCG
>NZ_PVWS01000034.1:0-30259 GCF_004126395.1 Roseovarius sp. A46
AATTGGCCTGTCCACCAACCGAGCGGCCGAAGCAGCCCGAAAGCCGCTGGAAACAAGCTGCCTGATGCCCGGCATGGCCCTCACATCGGCGCGTCGGCGCAGCAGAAGGCGTTGTTCAGACTTTCCCTAACGGTTCTTCAGGGCACTTTATTTCTGCTTTCCCGAAAAACATTTAATCGGCGCGCTAGCTTAGCCAAATCGCCTGTCCGGGGGGCGGACATGCGATGGCGCGGCGGCCTTCGGCCTTGAATCCGCGCCAGGACCAGATGGTCCAACGTCCACTCAAGGCTATTCGCAACGCCCGCCCGGCCGCCAAACCCGTCCTCAAACCGCCTCCGCCGCCGTGCCGCGCAGCCCGTGCAGCAGCGCCAGCCCCGCCAGCACCGCCGCCAGCACGCCCAGGTGCGCGGGCATCGGCGTGCCGTCGAATTGCTGGCCGATGGGGATGGCGAGCGCCACGCTGCCCAGCGTGGCGACCGCGCCGGTCACGCTCGCCGCCATGCCCGCGACACTTCCCATCGGCGCCATTGCCAGCGCGTTGAGATTGCCCAGGGTGAATCCCGCCTGCATGAAAACCCCCGTCTGCCAGACGAGGAAGACGGCGAATTGCGGTCCCGGCGGTAGGCCCACGGTCCATGCGAGGATCGCCAGAGAGGTGAGCGCCACCTGCACCGTGAGCGCCGCGCGCACCATCCGCACCATGCCAAAGCGGACCACGAGCCGCGCGTTCACCAGGCTGCCGCTGCCCGCCACCAGCGCCATGCCAAAGAACCAGAAGGGAAATTCCACGCCGCGCCCGAAGGTCATGTCAAACGTCGGCTGCACCACGCTGAGCGAGGTGAAGAGCGTGGTCATCGCCAGCATCTGCACCGCGATGGCGCGGCGGGTGACGGGGTGGGCCACCACCGCGCGCAGGGCGCGCACGAGCGGGCGCAGGCGGAACGGGCTGCGGCGCGCGGATGGCAGCGGCTCTGGCAGGCGCAGCATCATCCATGTCGAGAGGATGAGCGCGAACAGGATGAAGGCCGCGAACACCGCCCGCCACCCCGCCAGCGCGATCAGCCCCGCGCCGATGAGCGGGGCCATCGCCGGGGTGAGCGCGAACACCATCATCACGAAGGACATGAGCCGCGCCATGTCGCGCCCCGAGGCGACATCGCGGATGATCGCCAGCGCCACGATGCGGAACGCCGCCGCACCCAAGCCCTGAACCGCCCGCGCCGCGAGCAACGTGTCGAGGGATTGCGCCATGACCGCCAGCGTCGCGCCGCCGATGTAGATCGCGGCCCCGCCAAGGATCACCGGGCGGCGGCCATAGCTGTCCGAGAGCGGCCCGGCGATCAGCGTGCCCAGCCCCAGCCCGGCCAGAAAGGCGGTGACGACAAGCTGCGCGCGGTTTGGTGCGGCGGGGCTGAGATCGGTGGCGATGGCCGACAGACCGGGAAGCATCGCGTCGATCGAGAACGCCACCGAGGCGGCCATCATCGCCATCAGCGCGATGAATTCCGCGCGCGGCGGCATGGGGCGCGCGGGGGGCTGCGGGGCGGTCATTTCTTCTTGCTGCGCTGGGCGGCGAGGCTGTGGCGGGCCTCGGCTTCCGCCTCGCTCTCGCGGCGGTGGCGGGCAATGGCGTGAAAGCCGAAGCGCTGGATCGCTGCCGCGAAGATACCGAGACCGGTGATGATGAACACGGTGGTGCCGATCTTGCCCGCGACCGTGGCCGGCACGAGGTTGCCATAGCCGACGGTCGAGAGCGTGACCACGGTGAAGAAATAGCTGTCGAGCCAGCTCCACCCCTCGACGAGGTGGAAAAACACGGTGCCGCCGACGATCACGGCGGCGAGCAGGGCGAGAAGCGTGCGCGCGCGCATCGCTCTCAACCCGCGCCGTTCACCGCCTGCCGGGCGATGTCGTCGATCACCTGCAGCCACACCTCTGGCGGCTGGCAGCCGGGCACCGCGTGCTGGCCGGCCACGATGAAGGTGGGCACGCCGGTCACGCCCATCTGGCGGAACTGCGCATCGCGGGTGGCGATCTCCTCGCGGTCGGCATCCGAGGCCAGAAGCCGCGCGACAAGGGCCGCGTCGAGCCCCAGCCCGTCGGCCAGATCGGCCAGCACCTCGTGGTCGGAAATGTCGCGCCCCTCGTGGAAATAGGCGCGGAACAGCGCCATCGCCATCGGCGTCTGGCATTCCTCGACCTCGGACCAGTGCAGCAGGCGGTGCGCGTCGATCGTGTTGGGCGTTCGCGGGATCGACGCGAAGTCGATGTCGAGCCCCGCCGCCTCGGCGCGTTCGAGTACCGGCGCGTAGGCCCGCGCCGCGCCCTCGCGTCCGCCGAACTTGGCCTCCAGGTATTCGCGCCGGTCCATGCCCTCGGGCGGCATGTCGGGGTTGAGCTGGAACGGTTGCCAGTGGATCTCGAACGGGTGATCCGGGCGCTGCGCGAGCGCCTGGTCGAGCAGGGTCTTGCCGATGTAGCACCAGGGGCAGATCGGATCGGAGATGATGTCAAGCCGGACCATTGAGGGCCTCGTATATCGGCCGCAGGGCGCGGCGCAGGAGTTTTCCGTTGGCACCCGTGGGCAGGCTTTCGACGTGAAAGAAGCCGCGCGGGCATTTGTAGGCCGCGAGCCGGGCGCGGCAATGGGCGTCTAGCTCCGCAGGGTCGAGCGGTTCGGGGCCAGTATAGAAGGCCATGACGAGGCGTGCATCCTCTTTCACCTCGATATCGGTGACGGCGGCCTCATGGATGCCGGGATGGAGGCCGAGCGCCGCCTCCACCTCGATGGGCGAGACGCGATAGCCGCCCGCGTTCATCATGTCGTCGGCGCGGCCCATGTAGGTGATGGCGCCGTCCTCGTCCATCGTGCCGCGATCGCCGGTGAGGAACCACTCGCCCGCGAATTTCTCTGCCGTCGCCTGCGCCGCGCCCATGTAGCCCAGCATCAGGCCGGGATCGTCGCGGCGGATGGCGATGGTGCCCTCCTCGCCATGCGCCACCGGCGTTCCGTCCGCGTCGACGATGGCAACGCGACGGCCCGTCTGCGGGCGGCCCAGCGTGCCGGGCGGTGCCGGGCGGTCGGGGCTGGCAGAGATGAAGGTGGAGCATTCCGACATGCCGTAGGCCTCGTGGATCGTGGTGCCGGTGGCCTCGTGCCAACGGGTGCGGATCGCGTCCGACAGCTTCTCGCCCGCGGCGAGCCCGTGGCGCAGGCGCGGCAGGGGCGGCAGCGGCGCGGCGCCGAGCATCTTGCGGTAGACGCCGGGGGCGGCGGCAAAGAGCGTGGCGTCGTGCCGTTTGAGCAGCAGCGGCAATTGCGCGGGTGTCACCCCGGCGGCGGGGATGAGCGCGGTCGCGCCCGCGCGCCACGGATCGAGCAGCCCGGTACCGAGGGTAAAGGTCCAGTTGAACGCGCCCGCGTGGCACAGCCGGTCGCCCTCGGCCAGGCCATACCAGCCCGCGTGCATCATCTCGCGCGCGACGATGGCGCGGTGCGCGTGCATCACCGCGCGCGGGATGCCGGAGGTGCCGGAGGTATAGATGACATAGGCAAGCCGATCGGGATCGCCCATGTGCCAGTCGGCGGGGGGCAGCTCGCGCATGGCGTCGAGCGCGGCCTCGTCCAGCACCGGCAGGCCGGTGTCGTCGGGGCAGGCGATGCCGTCGCCCCGCAGGATCAGCCGCGGTGTGGTGGTCGCGATCACGCCCGCGACCTCTGACTCGGTGAGCTGGCTGGAAGTGGGCACCGGCACCAGCCCGGCGGCGATCGCACCGAGATAGGCGAGCGGGAATTCCACCGTATTGCCCAGCCGCATCAGCACCCGGTCGCCGGGGGCGAGCCCCTGCGCGAGAAGCCCCGTCGCGGTGCCGCGCACCGCCCCTTCGAGCCGCGCATAGCTCCACCTCTCGGCGCCCGACAGCCCGATCACGGCCAGCGCCACCTTGTCCGGTCGCCGCGCAGCGGCGGCCAGCACATGCGCGGCAAGGTTGAAGGGCGCGGGGCAGGGCGGCGGCGGCCCCTCGTCGAAGATCGCGGTCATGGGCGGGGCTTAGGCGGGCCGCGCGGCGGATGCAAGGGGGGCACGGCTGGCATTTTCTTGCCGGGCAGTTGGGCAGGCATCGGGAACCGGAAAAACCGTCTGAGATCAAGCGACTATCAGAATGGATAGGGCGCGCGCGGCGGTATGAGAACGGTATTCGAAATGCAACGCAAGAATACATGAAGAGAATTTCCTATTCGGGAAAGTTGTAAAATGCTAAGCAACTCAAAGTTGCACGATGTGAATTTCAATCACGTTAAGAGTGATGTTTCGATGCGGCTTTCGAGGGGTGTTCGGTTGAAGTACAAGGTTTTCGATTCGCACCTGGCAGAGCATGTCCCGTCACCGCGTCGTCGGGACAGGGCATATCGACGGTGGATCAAGCCGGTTCTGGATGTCGCGGTCAGTCTTCTGCTCTTGCCGGTGGTGGCGGTCGTGGCCGTGCTGCTGGTGCTGGTGAACCCGGTCTTCAACCGTGGTCCGGTCTTTTTCATCCAGCCCCGCATGGGCCGCGCCTGCCGCGCGTTCGGGGCCATCAAGTTCCGCACCATGCGGCCCGTGGCGCGGGTGACGCGCCGCGCCGACGACCCGCTGGAGCAGGAGCGGATCACGCCGCTGGGCCGGTTCCTGAGGCGCAGCCGGATCGACGAGTTGCCGCAGGTCGTCAACGTGCTGCGCGGCGAGATGAGCCTGATCGGCCCGCGACCCGATTATTTCCACCACGCGCGTCGCTACGTGCGCAGCATACCGGGCTATCGCCGCCGCCACGATGTGCGTCCCGGCATCAGCGGGCTGGCACAGACCGACCTTGGCTATGTCGACTGCATCGAGGGCACGCGGCAAAAGGTGGCGCTCGATCTGCGCTATGTCGCGGAGATGAGCCTGCGACTCGATCTCTACCTTTTCTGGCGTACGCTGGTCACGGTGGTCTGCCGCAGGGGTTGCTGAGGCGCCGGTGCCCGGTGCAGGCGGGCTTGTCCCCGGCGCGGCCTGCCGCTATGGCGGGAGGTGCACCGGCTGGGAGGGCAGGCAGATGGGCGCATCCGATGGTCCCCGATCCGACATGACGCCAGAGCGGGCGACGGAGCGCGATCGCCTGCGAGCCGTGGCCGCCCGGGTGTTGCGCATGGAGGCGGCAGCGCTTGCCGCGATGGCCGAAGACCCGCCAGAGGGCTTTGCCCGCGCGGTGCGGCTGGTCCTGGATGCACCGGGGCGGGTGGTGGTTTCCGGCATGGGCAAATCGGGCCACGTGGCGCGCAAGATCGCGGCGACGCTGGCCTCGACCGGCACGCCCGCGCTGTTCCTGCATCCCGCCGAGGCGAGCCACGGTGACCTGGGCATGGTGGCCGGCGGCGATGTCTGCATCCTCTTGTCGAATTCCGGCGAGACACGGGAATTGTCGGACCTCGTGCAATACACCCGCCGCTTCGGCATCCCGGTGATCGCGGTCACGCGGGTGGCGGGCAGCACGCTGGCGCGACAGGCGGAGGTGGCGCTGATCCTGCCCGACGCGCCCGAGGCCTGCACCATCGGCATGGCGCCCACCACCTCGACCACCTGCGCGCTGGCGCTGGGCGACGCGCTCGCCGTGGCCCTGATGGAGGCGCGCGGCTTCTCGGCGGAGGCGTTCCACGTGTTTCACCCCGGCGGCAAGCTGGGGGCGCAGTTCCTGCGGGTGTCTGACGTGATGCATGTCGGCGATGCGCTGCCGGTCGTCGCCCCCGACACGGGCATGGGCGAGACGCTGGTGGAGATGAGCGCCAAGGGCTTCGGCGTGGCAGCGGTGGTCGAGGAGGGCCGCCTGCGCGGGGTCATCACCGACGGCGATCTGCGGCGCAACCTCGACGGGCTGATGGGGCGGACAGCCGGGGCGGTCGCCACCGCCGATCCGCGCATCGCAACGCCCGAGATGCTGCTCTCGGAGGCGCTCGGCCTGATGAACCGTCACAAGATCGGCGCGCTTCTGGTGGTCGGAGAAGAGGGGCGGCTGCGCGGTCTCTTGCATATCCATGATTGCCTTCGGGCAGGGGTGGCCTGACGCGGGTTTGCCGCAGGCGGTATTGGCCGTGAGCGGTCGTTGGACGATCTTGTCCCGGCGCGGATTCAAGGCCGAAGGCCGCCGCGCCATCGCATGTCCGCCCCCCGGACAGGCGATTTGGCTAAGCTAGCGCACGGATTGCATGTTTTTCGGAAAATCAGAAATAAAGTGCCCTGAAGAACCGTTAGATCGCCTGCCCGCGGACATACGATGACACGGCTCACGGCAATGTCCCCTCAAGCCCACAAGCCGCCCTGTCAGTAGAGGCCGCCGGAACTCATCGAGCCGAACGTTGCCTTGCCGCCGACCTGCGCCTTATCGCCGGTTGAGGTGGTGATATCTTCAATCGCCTCGCGCTCACCGGGTTGGTAGAGGTCGAGATCGTTGCCCATCGCGAAACCGCCGTCGAAGCTCACGCCGAAGACAGGCTCCTCGCCGTCGCGGAAATACTCGGCCACCACGTTGGCCCCGGCGGCGTCATCGGGCAGGCGCGCACCGCTATAGCGGTCGATCTTGATGAACTGCCCGCCCGGCGGCACCTCGAAAGGCCCGCCGCCGAATTTCTCCACCGCCTCTGTCATGAACTCCTGGAACACCGGCCCGCACATCGACGCGCCATAGGCCCCCCGTCCGAGACCCCGCGGCTGGTCATGGCCGATATAGCAGCCCGCCGCGATGTTGCTGGTGAAGCCGATGAACCACACGTCGCGCGCGTCGTTGGTGGTGCCGGTCTTGCCCGCCACCGGCACCGGCAGGTCGATCACGCCAGAGGCGGTGCCACGATCCACCACGCCCTTCATCATCGAGGTGAGCTGATAGGCGGTGATCGGGTCCATCACCCGCTCGCGGTCCGACACGATACGCGGCCCCCGCCCCGGCGGCAGGTATGCGTCATCGCAATCCACGCAGGTCCGCGTGTCCTGGGCATAGAGCGTACGGCCATAGCGGTCCTGCACCCGGTCCACGAGGCTCGGGCGCACTCGCTCGCCGCCATTGGCGAACATCGAGTAGGCCGCCACCATGTTGTAGAGCGTGGTCTCGTCCGAACCCAGCGCATTGGCGAGATACGTGCCCATGTTCTCGTAGACACCGAACCGCTCGGCATAGCTCGCGACGATGTCCATGCCCACCTCCCGCGCGAGGCGGATGGTCATCAGGTTGCGCGACCGCTCGATGCCGGTGCGCAGGGGCGTCGGTCCATAGAATTTGTTGGACGAGTTGCGCGGCCGCCACAGGCCCTGCGGCGTGTCGATCTCGATGGGGGCGTCGATGATGATGGTCGCGGGGCTGTAGCCGCTGTCGAGCGCGGCGGCGTAGACGAAGGGTTTGAACGACGAGCCCGGCTGCCGCATCGCCTGCGTCGCGCGGTTGAACACCGAATCCTCGTAGGAAAATCCCCCCTGCATGGCGATCACGCGACCCGTGTTGACATCCATCGCCATGAACGCGCCCTGTACCTCGGGCACTTGCCGCAGGCTCCAGTTGACGAAGGCGCCCTCGTCGTCGAGAACCCGGCGGACATGCACGACCGCGCCGCGCTCAAAGGTCTCCTGGAAATCATCGGGCAGCCAGGCGATGTCGCTGCGCGGCACTTCCTGCACCCCCTCGACACTCTCGATACCGACGCGCATGGCCTGATCTCCGGTCTCCAGCACCACCGCCGGAAACCATGTCCCGTCCAGCTCGATATCGCGCGCCACGCGCAGATCCGACAGCGCCGCGCGCCACGCCGCCTCGCTGTCCAGCGCCTCTTCGGGCAGGCTCTGCCCGGTGCCGCGCCAGCGCCCGCGACGCCGGTCATACGCCTCGAGCTGACGGCGCAGGGCGCGCGCGGCCGCGCTCTGCATCTGCGGGTCGATGGTGGCGCGCACGGTGAGCCCGCCGGAAAAGAACTCGCCCTCGCCGAAGACGTCGCTCAATTGCCGCCGGATCTCGTCGGTGAAATAATCGCGTGGCGGCAATTCGGCGCTGAACGGCGTGAAATCGCCATTCTGGACAGAGCGAACCGGCTCGGCGCGCTCGGCCTCGAAGGTCGCCTCGTCCAGATAGCCGTTCTCCCACATCTCCTTGAGCACGAAATTGCGCCGGTCGCGCAACCGCTCCATCTCGCGCACGGGGTGATAGTCGCTCGGCGCCTTCGGCATCGCGGCCAGTGTCGCCGCCTCGTGGGGCGCCAGCTCGCCAAGATTCTTGTTGAAATAGGTCTGCGCGGCGGCGGTTACGCCATAGCTGTTCTGCCCGAGGAAAATCTCGTTGAGATAGAGCTCGAGGATGTCGTCCTTGCTGAGCGTCTCCTCGATGCGGGTGGCAAGGATGATCTCCTTGATCTTGCGCTCGATCCGGCGATCGCCGGAGAGCAGGAAGTTCTTCATCACCTGCTGCGTGATGGTCGAGGCACCGCGCACGTTGCGCCCGCGCGACTTGATCGCGTCGTAAAGCGCCGAGGCAATTCCCAGCGCGTCATAGCCGCCATGGGTATAGAAATTCTTGTCCTCGGCGCTGATGAAGGCCTGCTTCACCAGGTCGGGTATCTCCTCGGCGGGGGTGAACAGCCGCCGCTCGCGGGCGAACTCGTCGATGATACGGCCTTCGGCGGAATAGATGCGGCTGATGGTGGGGGGGGTGTAATTGGCCAGGCTCTCGTGGCTTGGCAGATCCTTGCCATAGATGTGCAGCACCGCCCCGAGCGTGAGGCCGCCGACGACCACAACGAGGGTTATCAGGCTGAAAACGGTGCCCAGAAGGCTCATCACAGGACGCAGCACGGATCGCTCCCTTTCAGGGTTGCGCCCGATATAGGCATGATCGCCGCCCCGGTCAAAACCAAAGCCGGGCTGCGGGGGCGGGATTTCGCGCGCGCGCTCATTGCCGCACCAGCCCGGCCCGCGCCCGGTCTTGCGCATGCCACCGTGCCAGCCCCGCGCGCACCGCCGTCACCAGTGCCGCGCGCCAGTCCGGGTCGCTCAGGTTGCGCCGGTCCCGCGCATCCGACAGGAACCCGGTCTCGACCAGCACCGAGGGGATGTCGGCGGCCTTGAGCACCGAGAACCCGGCGTGGCGCAGCGGCCGGCCCAGTACCGGGATACCCTCGCTGCGAAATACCTCCAGCAGCGTTTGGGCCAGCGCCTCGGCGCGTGGCTGCGTCTCCTGCCGCGCGAGATCCAGCAGCACGCCCGCAACCACGTCGTCGCTGTCGCTCAGGTCGACGCCCGCCAACAGGTCCGCCCGGTCGTGGCGCTCGGCCAAGGCCGCGCTCGCCGCGTCCGAGGCGGAATCGGACAGGGTATAGACCGACGCGCCCCGCGCCCGCGCATCCGTCAGCGCATCGGCATGCAAAGAGATGAACACGTCCGCCGCCGCGTCGTGCGCCAGCGCCACGCGTCGCTCCAGGCTCACGAACATGTCGGTGTCACGGGTGAGAAACACCTCGAACCCGCCCGCGCGCAACAGCGCCTCGCGCAACTCGCGCGCCAGCACCAGCATCAGCGCCTTCTCGGTCAGCCCGCCCTCCTCGGCGCCCGGATCAATCCCGCCGTGGCCCGGGTCGATCATCACCCGCAGCGGCCCGTCTGCATCACGCGACGGGGGCGGCGCGGTGTCGGCGGGCGGGGCGACATCCCAGCCGGGGCTGTCGGGCACGCCCGACGCGGCGGCAAAACGCTCGGGCGTGCCGCGCCCCAGCCGCACGCGCAATTCCGCGCGCCCGCTCTCGGGGTCGACATCGAGCCCCGCCTCGTCGAGCGGGTAGGGGCCAGCCAGGTCCACCACCATGCGCGACCAGCCCGGCCGTATCTGCCCCATGCGCAGGCCGCGCACCCGGTCGGTCGCCACCAGCCCGGTGGCGCCCGCGCCGCGCCAGTCCACCTCGCGGAAATCGAGCACCAGGCGCGGCGGCCCGTCGAGCGTGAACACCCGCCACGGCACCCCCTGCGACAACGCCAGCCGCAGCGAAACGCCGGGGCCGTCGGCCACGATCCGGCTGTCGGCCGCATCGAGCCGCGCAAGCCCGGTGAATCCCGCGCCCTCGGCCCGCGCCGTGCCGCCAAGGCACAGCGCGACCATTACCGCCAGTCCAAACCTTGTAAAACTGCTCATCCGCCGGTCCCCGGTCTCGTTGTCACAAGGATACCGGCAAAGCGGCACTGACAACAGTCCCTCGCGTCTTCTTGGCAAAAATACTCCAGGTTTCGCCGGTCCCGTCCACGCGCCCGATCAGGGGCAGAAGAGATCGTTGAACACCGCGAACAGCATCAGCGACAGGATCAGCGTCAACCCCACGCTCATCATTATCCGCAATGCGCGCTCGCTCGGGGGGCGGCCGACGACGGCCTCGTAGGCGTAGAACACGAGGTGCCCGCCATCGAGCACCGGCACGGGAAACAGGTTCAACAGCCCCACCGCCGTCGACAGGACCGCGACGAACCAGATGAAGCTCTCCGCGCCCTGGCTCGCCATCGCGCCCGAAACCTGTGCAATGCCGATGGGGCCGGACATGTTGCACGAACTGATCGCGCCGGTGATCATGTGATACAGACCCGAAACCGAGCTTTCCACGATCATCCAGGTCTGTCCGACGGCTGCACCCAACGCCTCGACGGGCCCAAGCGCCTCTGTCGCGGGTTCAAACGCCATCGCGCCCACCACGCCGATGCGCCACTCGCTGCGGAAACCGCCCTCCTCCTGCGGCTCGTCCGTGCGGCGCGGCACCAGTGTGAGCTTTAACGTCTCGCCCCCGCGCCAGACATCCAGCGCCAGCGCCGCCCCGTCCGAGCCCTCGACGATATCCTTGAGCCCGGAAAACGACACGACCGGTTCGCCATTCACCGCGGTGATCACGTCGCCCGCCTCGAGCCCCGCCGCGAACGCTGCCGATTGCGGCGACAGGCCGCCCACCAGCGGCGGCATCAGGTGCGGGCCGGTCACGGTCACGCGCGCGCCCTCGCGCCGCACCTCGTATTCCAGCCGTGCCTCGCGCGGCAGCGCGTCGAGGAAATCGTCGTAGGCCGCGTCGGCATCGGGGTCGGGCAGGGCCAGCCCTGCGACCGACAGGATCTCGTCACCCGGGCGCAGCCCGACCTCCGCCACCGGCAGCGGCTTGATCTCACCCACGGTCAGCGGGTCGGCGGTCTTGCCCCCGCTCATCATCACCGCCGTGAAGATGAGGATCGACAGGATGAAGTTGAACACCGGCCCCGCCGCCACGGTCGCCGTGCGCGCCCAGAGCGGCGCACCGTGCATGGTCTGTCGCAGGCGTTCGGGGGGCATGTCGGTCATCGCCGCGCCGTCCCTGCCGCTCGCGGCATCCGAATCCCCCATGAATTTGACGTAGCCGCCAAAGGGCAGGGCCGCCACCTGCCAGCGGGTACCGTGCCGGTCCACCCGTGAAAAAAGTACCGGGCCAAAGCCGAGCGAGAACACGTCGGCCTTGATCCCCGACCAGCGTCCGACGATGTAATGGCCGTATTCATGCACCGCCACGATGATCGAAAGCGCCACGACAAAGGCCAGTATCGTTATGAAAAGGCTGCCGAATTGCGGCAGAAGTATACTCAGGTCCAAAGCCTATCCCCGTCTTGTGATTTCCGTCGCCACGGCGTCGGCGCATTGCCTTGCCAGATGGTCCATCCCGGCCACCCGATCAAGGGTCAGATCGTCGCCACGTGCCACACCCTGCGCCTCGGGGGTGGCCAGCATCCGTTCCAGCACCTCCTCGACCAGCGGTGCCATTGCCATGAATCCGATATGCCCGGCGATGAAATGGTCGAGCGCGCGCTCCTTGGCGGCGTTGAAGATGGCCCCGGCAAGGCCGCCTTCGGCCATCACCGCCCGCGCCAGCCGCAGCGCCGGGGCGCGGGTCTCGTCGGGGTTGCGAAATTCCAGCACGCCCTCGGCGGCAAGGTCCAGCGCGGCCACCGGCAGCGCCCGCCGCTCGGGCCAGTTGAGCGCGTAGCCGATGGCGTGGCGCATGTCCGGCGGCCCGACATGGGCCATCAGCGCGCCATCGTTGAAGCCCACCAGCGCGTGCATTAGCGATTGCGGATGGATCAGCACCTCGATCTGCGCCGGATCGAGGCCAAAGAATTCGCGCGCCTCGATCATCTCCAGCGCCTTGTTGAACATTGACGCCGAATCGATGGTGATGCGCTGCCCCATGTCCCAGTTGGGATGGGTCGAGGCCTCGGCCACCGTGGCCCGCGCCAGCCGCTCTGCCGGCCAGTCGCGGAACGCGCCGCCCGAGGCGGTGATGATGACGCGGCTGACCGTGCCGATATCCTCGCCCACAAGCGCCTGGAAAATCGCCGAATGCTCGCTGTCCACCGGCAGGATGCGCGCCCCCGAGGCCCGCGCCGCCGCCATCACCAGCGGCCCTGCGGTGACCAGCGATTCCTTGTTGGCCAGCGCCAGCGTCGCGCCGGTCTCCAGCGCCCTGAGCCCGGGCTCCAACCCCGCCGCGCCGACGATCGCCGACATCACCCACTCTGCGGGCCGTGCCGCCGCCTCGATCAGCGCCGCGCGCCCCGCCGCCGCCTCGACCCCCGATCCCGCCAGCGCCGCGCGCAGATCGTCGAGCCGGCCCTCATCCGCCGTGACCGCCACCTCCGCGCCCAGCTCGCGCGCGTCGGCGGCCAGTTGCGCCACGTTCGCACCCGCGGTCAGCGCCACCACCCGATAGGCGTCGCGGTCGCGCCGGATCAGGTCGAGCGTGCTCTGCCCGACAGAGCCGGTCGCCCCGAGGATGCTCACACGCCGCATCGCCGCTCACACCAGCCCGGCGGCGCGCATGAGCCCGAGGGCCAGCGCCGCGCCCAGCATGGCGTCGAACCGGTCGAGCACCCCGCCATGCCCGGGGATGAGGTTCGAGGAATCCTTGACCCCCTGCATCCGCTTGACCGCGCTTTCGGCGACATCGCCCATCTGCCCGGCCATGCCGACAAGCACCGAAACCGGGATCAGCACCACGCCTGCGCCCGTAGGGCCAGCAAAGACCGCACCGACCGCCGCCGCCCCGAGCCAGCCGGCAGCCGTGCCCGACCACGTCTTCTTGGGGCTGATGCGCGGCCAGAATTTGGGCCCGCCCAGCGCCTTGCCCGCGAAATAGCCCGCCACGTCCGACACGATCACCACCAGCGCCAGCCACAGCACCCAGGTGAGCCCTGCCTCGCCCGCGCGCAGATCAAAGATCACCCAGGGCGCCAGCAATGCCGCCAGCGCCAGCGCGGCAAAGGGGCCGCGTGCGCGCGGCACCGTCTCGGCATTGACCAGCACCGCCGCCGCCACCAGCGGCAGCACGAATATCCCCGGCAGCCAAAGCGCCAGCGCCAGCGCCGCCGCGCCGGAGAGACCCGCGCGCACCGGGGCAGCCGAGGCATAGAGCCGGGCCGCCTCCCATGTCATCAGCCCGCCCAATGCGACCGCCAGCGCGGCAAACACCACGCCGCCCGCCCAGATCGCCCCGAGGCCCACCGCGGCCATCGCCACGCCAGAGGCCACGCGCGGTGCCAGGTCGGACCAGCGCGCATCCGCGCTCATGCGCGCACCGCGCCGAATCGGCGGTCGCGCGCGCCGTATTGCGCCAGCACCCCGGTAAAGATGTCGCGGGTGAAATCGGGCCACAGCGTGTCAATGAACTCGTACTCGGCATAGGCCGATTGCCACAGCAGGAAATTCGAGATGCGCGCCTCGCCGGAGGTGCGGATCACGAGGTCGGGATCGGGCAGCACGCGGGTGTCGAGATAGCGCGGCAGCGTCTGTTCATCGACGGTATCGGGATCGAGCCGCCCCTCGGCCACGTCGCGCGCCAGCCGGCGCATGGCGCGCGCCACCTCGTCGCGACCACCGTAATTGATCGCGATGGTGAGGTTGAGCCGCGTGCAATGGGCGGTCATCTCCTCGGCCTCTTCCATCAGCGCGCGCAGCCCCGGCTCCAGCCGGTAGCGGTCGCCGATGAAGCGCACGCGCACATCCTCGCGCACGAATTCTTGCATTTCCTTGATGATGTAGCGGCGAAACAGGCTCATCAGCCCGGCCACCTCGGTCTGCGTGCGCTTCCAGTTCTCGGTGGAGAAGGCAAAGATGGTCAGGTACTCGACGCCAAGATCGGGGCAGGCGGCAACGATCTCGCGCACCCGCCGCGCGCCCGCATGGTGGCCGAACAGCCGCGGACGGCCACGGCTCTGCGCCCAGCGGCCGTTGCCGTCCATGATGATCGCCACATGGCGCGGCCCGGCCCCGGTGTCGCGGGGCTTGCTCTTTGCCATGCGCGTCTCCTGCCGCATCAGACCTGCATGATCTCGGCTTGTTTGTGTTCGAGCGCGTCGTCCACTTGCTTGACGAAACTGTCCGTCAGCTCCTGCACCGCGTTTTCCCAGAATTTCTGGTCGTCCTCGGACATGCCTTCGGCCTTGGCCTTCTTGATCTGGTCCATGCCGTCGCGGCGCACGTTGCGCACGGCGACGCGGGCGTGCTCGGCATATTGCGAGGCGACCTTGGTCAATTCCTTGCGGCGCTCCTCGTTCAGTTCGGGGATGGGCAGCATGATGATCGGGCCGTTGGTCTGCGGGTTGATGCCCAGCCCGCTCTCGCGGATCGCCTTTTCCACCTTGTTCACGAGGCTCTTGTCCCAGACGTTGATAGTGACCATCCGTGGCTCGGGCACGTTCACGGTGCCCACCTGGTTGATCGGGGTCATCTGGCCATAGGCCTCGACCTGCACCGGCTCCAGCATCGAGGCCGAGGCCCGCCCCGTCCGGAGCGATGCAAACTCGGTCCGCAGAGAGGCCATCGCGCCGGTCATCCGCCGCTCTAGATCATCCAGGTCGATTTCGATTTCGTCCGCCATAGTCGTTCCCATGTGCTTGTCGGGGATGCGCGTCTCCCCTGTTTAACCTCACGCGTGCACGGTTGTATAGGTGCCCTCGCCCGAGAGGATGCCGCGAAATCCGCCGGGCTCGTCGAGCGAGAAGACGATGATCGGCAGGTTGTTGTCGCGCGCGAGCGCAATCGCGCTGGCATCCATCACGCCAAGGTGCTGCGCCAGCACCTCGTCATAGGTGATCTTCTCGAAGCGGCGCGCATCGGCGTGCTTGACCGGGTCCTTGTCATAGACGCCGTCCACCTTGGTGCCCTTGAGAATCGCCTCGCAGGCCATCTCGTTGGCGCGCAAGGTGGCAGCGGTGTCGGTGGTAAAGTAGGGATTTCCGGTCCCGGCGGCAAAGATGCAGATGCGCTTTTTCTCCAGGTGGCGCACGGCGCGGCGTCGGATATAGGGCTCCGCCACCTCGTCCATGCGGATGGCGCTGATGACCCGGCAATACGCGCCCAGCTTCTCCAGCGCGCTCTGCATGGCGAGCGCGTTCATCACCGTGGCCAGCATCCCCATGTAATCGGCGGTGGTCCGCTCCATCCCTTGCGCGGACCCTTGCAGCCCGCGGAAGATATTGCCGCCACCGATCACCATGCAGATTTCAACACCCATGTCGTGGACGCTCTTGACCTCCCTAGCGATGCGTTCAACCGTCGGCGGGTGCAGCCCATAGCCTTGGTCCCCCATCAGCGCCTCGCCCGATATCTTGAGCATCACGCGGTTGAACTTGGCTTTGCTCGTGTCAGGGGGGGTCATCGGGACTCTCCACGGCTGCTCTTTTGAATTGCGCGCAAAATGTCGCAAATACCGGGAAGGTGCAATCGCCGAAACGGCGGGGCGACCGATGACTGGTGCGCCGGCGAATGGCCCGCACCATAAACGGCGCCCCCCCTCGCCAAAACCGGCGATCCGCGCTAGGCCCGTCACGTCATGCAGATCGAGACGATAGACCCATCGCGCCCGGTGCTCATCGCCGGGCCCACCGCCAGCGGAAAATCCGCGCTGGCGCTCGCCATCGCGCGCGCGCAGGGCGGCGTCATCGTCAACGCCGACGCGCTCCAGGTCTATGCCAACTGGCGTATCCTCTCGGCGCGCCCCTCGCCGGAGGAAGAGGCGCGGGCGCCCCACCGGCTCTATGGCCACGTCGCGCCGGAGCAGGACTATTCCGCCGGCCACTGGCTGCGCGAGGTGGCCCCGCTGCTGAAGGCGGGTGCGCGCCCGATCATCGTGGGCGGCACCGGGCTCTATTTCGCGGCGCTGACCGAGGGGCTGGCGGACATCCCCGCGACCCCGCCGGACATCCGCGCCGAGGGTGACCGGCTGCTGCGCGAGGCGGGCGTGGCCGCGCTTGTCGACACGCTCGACCCGGAAACCCGCGCGCGCATCGATACCGCAAATCCCCGCCGCGTGCAGCGCGCATGGGAGGTGCAGGCCGCCACCGGGCGCGGGCTGGCCGCCTGGCAGGACGCCACGCCGCCGCCGCTGCTGCCGCTGGCGCGCGCCACGCCGATCCTCGTCGAGGCGCCGAAGGACTGGCTCAACCCGCGTATCACCCGCCGCTTCGACGCGATGCTCGACGCAGGCGCGCTCGACGAGGCGCGCGCCAACCTGGCGGGGTGGGACGCCGCGCGCCCCGCGTCGCAGGCCATCGGTGCGCCGGAACTCATCGCTCACCTGCGCGGCGAGATGACGCTCGATGCGGCCCGCGAAGCCGCGATCACCGCCACCCGCCAATACGCCAAGCGTCAGCGCACATGGTTCCGCGCCCGTATGCACGGCTGGCACCGCGTGCAGGCCGAGACGCTCTGAGGGTCCGCCTGCGTTACCGCGCCGTCACGCCTCGCGGCCATGCGCCTTGAGCCGGGCGTGCAGCTTTCCCGCCTCGGGCGCGCCGGTCTCCAGCGCGAAGACATAGGCATGGGTGAGAAAGAAACACGCCGCGTCGAGATCGTTCAGCCGGTCGGCGGCCCGCGCGTAGAGCCGCGCCAGCGCCCGCCGGTCGTCGGCCGCGTGCGCCGCGAGGATCGCCGCTTCCAGCCGTTTCACTCCGCCGCCCTTGACAGCGCGCGGTGGGTCTCGATCTTGCCGGCCACCCAGTCGTGAAAGCAATGGGTGGGGCTGTCCATCACCGGCGAGAACCGCCCGCCGTCGAACCGCGCCGCGTGGCGGCCGCGCTGCATCCCCTCGACGACAAAGATGTCCTCCTCGAACACCGTCTTCCAAAGCTGGGTGTTGCGCATCTTTAGGCCCTCTTCGGCGGCGGGCGTGGCGTAGTAGAGGTGGATATGCTCGACCGTGCGCTCCGGCCCCTTGGGCTCGAGGATGATGGCGAAGGCATGGTCGCGGTGCACACCGAGCAGGACGTTGGGATAGGCCGCGATATACTCGGCCTGCTCGTTCCACTTCGCGCCGACATCTTCGAAATCGGGGAATTTCTCGCCCGTTTCGTTGGTGATTTGGCGATAGACCATCGTGCCCTGCCCGGAATACTCGCCGCGCTTCTCGATGTGGTAGTGATCCTCCAGCCGCGAATAACTGTTGAGGCCGGGATGCACCCAGGGCAGGTGATAGCTTTCGCAGTAATTCTCGACCGCGAGTTTCCAGTTGGTCGCCACCTCCAGCGTGAAGCGGCTGTCATGGCCGCCGTGGTAGAGCGGCAGGTCGAACTCCGACCAGCGGGTAATGAGGTCTGACATCGCCTCTTCGAATGGTGCTGCATCGCCCGAGACGTTGATCCACACCACGTCGCGCCAGATGTGGCTGCGCACCTCGTTGAGGCCAAGCTCGTCGCGGCGGATGGCGTCGTGGACATTGTGGCCCGGCCCGCCGACATGCGGGGTCGAGACGAGGTTGCCCTTGGTCGAGTAGCACCACGAATGGTAGGGGCAGCGGATCGCGCCCTCGATGCGGCGCGGTTCTTCGACGAGGATCATGCCGCGATGGCGGCAGATGTTCTCGAACACGCGCACCGTGCCCTCCTTGTCGCGGATCAGCAGCAGCGGCACCCCGAGAAACTCCAGCGGTTTCGCATCGCCCGGCTCGGGCACGTCCGCGCCCACGGCAAGCCCCGCCCATTGCGAGAACAAGAGCGCCTGCCGCTCCTCTGCGAAAACGGCGGGGTCGGTGTAATGGGCGTTGGGCAGACCGCGGGCGGCCTCCACGCTCGCGCGCACCTGGCCAAGATCGGTCAGCGGCTGGCTCATGTCGTCTCTCCCGTTATGCGTCATGAGAGGCACGATAGCCCGGAAAGGCCGCGCGCGGCGCACCCGCTTGCGACCTGAGTTTCCTCAAGGCGACATGGCGAGTCCAAGCCTGTTCACCAAGACTTGCATTTCGCGTGATCCGCGCCCTGTGCAACCATACCGGGAATAGTGGCGCTATGCCGGAAGAGGGAAGATATGCTGGGACTGATCTTGTGGTGTGACGGGGCCGAGGGGCGTGCGTTGATCTGGTGCGAGGATCACGGCGATCTCGCCTGGTACGAGGCGGGCAGCGAAGAGGTGGCCCCGGTCCCGGTCCGCACCGGCGATCTCGTCCATGTGGGCGTGAGCGCGGAGCCGGGGCTGCGCCGCGCGCAGGCGCTGCGGATCGTGGCGCGCGGGGCGCATGCGGACCTGCCGCGACGACTGACGCGCGAAGCGGCGGGCTGATCCCGCGCGCTCAGAGCCCGCGCGACATTGCCGCCACGCCCGTGCGCGCCATCTCGACAAGCCCGAGAGGCCGCATCAGATCGGCGAAAGCGTCGATCTTCTCCGGCGCGCCGGTGATCTCGAAGACGAAGCTGGTAAGCGTGCTGTCCACCGCGTTGGCGCGAAAGATATCCGCCAGCCGCAGCGCCTCGACCCGCTTGTCGCCCTCGCCCTCGACCTTCAACAGCGCCAGCTCGCGCTCGACGCTCGGCCCCTCGACGGTGAGGTCATGCACCTCGTGCACCGGCACGATGCGGCCAAGCTGCGCCTTGATCTGCTCGATCACCTGCGGCGTGCCGGTGGTGACGATGGTGATGCGGCTGGTGTGGCCGGTATGGTCCACCTCGGCCACGGTCAGGCTGTCGATGTTGTAGCCCCGGCCAGAGAACAGGCCGATCACGCGCGCCAGCACCCCCGGCTCGTTATCGACGATCACGGCGAGGGTATGGGTCTCCTGCACGTCCGAGAATTGCGGCCTCAGGTTATAGGCAGAATGCTTGGACGAGCCTTTCTTGATCTTCAGGGCGGACATGGTCGGAGTTCCTTGTCTTTGTCGGGCGTTGCGTGGGTGGATTTGCACCCACACCAGGGCTAAGCGCTTGTGCGCATTATTGGGCTTCTCTTGGTTGAAGGCGCTCAAGTATACAAAGCGCTCCAGTAATCTTCTTGACGAAGCCCGGGTCACCAGCCTCCGCTGACATTACGATGTTCACCAAGTCGGTTCGAACATCTTCAGAGACCTCTTGCGGAATGGTGTTCAGAAGCTTCTCACGGGTCGCACCGGTGTCCCGCATTTCAGCCAGATATCCTGTATATTCTGACAGCGTGCTGCATTCATCCACGTCTTCGGATGTCACCGCGAAGACCGTTTCGGCTGAAGCTGGGCCTGCCCAAACAAATAGCGCGACACCAGAGATGAGAGCCAGTTGTTTCACACCAGCACCGCGCCGCCTTCCTTGATTGCGTCCTTCGTGCTGGCCTCGCCCAGCAGCATCTTGTTGTGCGGCTCTCCGCTCGGGATCATTGGGAAACAGTTCTCGTGCTTCTCGACCACGCAGTCGAAGATCACCGGCCCGTCGTAATCGAGCATCTCCATGATCGCGTCGTCCAGGTCGGCGGGATCCTTGCAGATGATGCCCTTGGCCCCGAACGCCTCGGCCAGTTTCACGAAATCCGGCAGCGCCTCGGACCACGACGACGAATAGCGCTCGCCATGCAGCAATTCCTGCCATTGCCGCACCATGCCCAGCCGCTCGTTGTTGAGGATGAATTGCTTGACCGGCAGGCGATACTGCACCGCGGTGCCCATCTCCTGCATGTTCATCAGCCACGATGCCTCGCCCGCGACGTTGATCACCAGTGCCTCGGGATGCGCCATCTGCACACCGATGGAGGACGGGAAGCCGTAGCCCATTGTCCCAAGCCCGCCGGAGGTCATCCAGCGGTTGGGATCCTCGAAGCCCAGGTATTGCGCCGCCCACATCTGGTGCTGGCCCACCTCGGTGCAGATGTAGCGGTCATACCCCTTGGTCAGCGCCTCCAGTCGTTCCAGCGCGTATTGCGGCTTGATGGTGGGGCCTTCCTGGGTGAATTTCAGGCAATCGACGCGCCGCCACTCGGCGATCTTCTCGCGCCACTTGGCGATTGCCTCGGCGTTGACCTTGCGGCCGCGCGACTTCCAGACCTTGAGAACGTCCTCCAGCACATGGGCGATGTCGCCGACGATGGGGATGTCGGTCTTGATCACCTTGTTGATCGAGGACGGATCGATGTCGATATGCGCCTTGATGCTGTCCGGGCTGAACGCGTCCAGCCGCCCGGTGATCCGGTCGTCGAACCGCGCACCGATATTGATCATCAGGTCGCAGCCATGCATCGCCATGTTGGCCTCGTAGAGCCCGTGCATCCCCAGCATCCCCAGCCAGTGCTTGCCGCTGGCCGGGTAGGCCCCGAGCCCCATCAGCGTGGAGGTGACGGGAATGCCAGTGGCCTCGACCAGCTCGCGCAAGAGCTGGCTGGCCGCGGGGCCAGAGTTGATGACACCGCCGCCGGTGTAGAAGATCGGGCGCTTCGCCTTCTCGATGGCCGCCACCAGGTCGGTGATGCCCTCGATATCACCCTTGACCTGCGGCTGATAGTGATGCGTGCGCGCCTTTTGCGGCGGGGTATACTCGGCCGAGGCGAACTGCACGTCCTTGGGTATGTCGATCAGCACCGGCCCGGGCCGCCCCGAGGTGGCGACGTGAAACGCCTGGTGGATGGTGTCCGACAGTTTCCCCGTGTCCGACACCAGCCAGTTGTGCTTGGTGCACGGGCGCGTGATGCCCACGGTGTCGGCCTCCTGGAAGGCGTCGTTGCCGATCATGAAGGTGGGCACCTGTCCGGTCAGCACGACGATCGGGATGGAATCCATAAGCGCGTCGGTGATGCCGGTGACGGCATTGGTGGCCCCGGGGCCCGAGGTGACAAGCACGACGCCGGGCCGCCCGGTAGAGCGTGCGTACCCTTCGGCCGCGTGCACCGCGCCCTGTTCGTGCCGCACGAGGATGTGACGGATGTCGTTCTGCTGGAAAATCTCGTCATAGATCGGCAGCACCGCCCCGCCAGGATAGCCGAATACGACATCCACGCCCTGATCCCTGAGGGCCTGGACCACCATTTTCGCTCCGGTCATCTGACGTGTCATCTGCTCTCGTGCTCCGTATCTGACGTCATTTCCGTTCTCGCATAAAAAAGCCCCCGGTCGCATGGCGGGGGCGCATGGGGTGCCGATATGGTCTCCGTTACCGGCCCATGCGCCATTTGCCTACGATGTCCACAAGCGCTGCCATGCTGCGGCGACTCCTTTGCTGCGTGGCGGCGACATTAGGTCCGGGGGCAGGGGGCGTCAACCCGATCCTGCGGATAAAATGTCGCGACAGGGGCCGATTTCTTTGCATTTGTTGCGCAAGTTGGGGGCCTTCAGTCGTCCGAACCCCGTGCAGCCACGATGAAGGCCCGGATGAGCGCCGGGTCCTTGCGGCCCGGCGAGACCTCGACCCCCGACGACACGTCGATCTGCCGCGCGCCGGTGCGCGCGACGGCATCGGCGACGGTTTCGGGCGTCAGCCCGCCCGCCAGCAGCCACGGCAGGGGCCAGTCGCGCCCCTCGATGAGCCCCCAGTCAAACGCCAGGGCGTTGCCGCCCGGGCGGCTCGCGCCCGGCGGCGGCTTGGCGTCGATCAGCAACTGGTCGGCCACGCCGGCATATCGGTCGATCTGGTCGAGGTCGGCGGCCTCGGCGATGCCGATGGCCTTCATCACCGGCAGGCCGTAGCGGGCCTTGACCTCGCTCACGCGCGCCGGGCTCTCGCTCCCGTGCAGTTGCAGCATATCCAGGGGCACAAGCGCGCACAGCGCGTCGAGCGCGGCGTCGTCGGCATCGACCGTCAACGCCACCTTGGCCACGCCCGGCGGCACCTCGAGCGCCAGCGCACGCGCCGCCTCGACGCCGACATGGCGCGGCGATTTCTCGAAAAAGACAAATCCCACATAGGCCGCGCCCGCCTCGACGGCGGCGGCCACGTCGCGCGCCTCGGTGAGGCCGCAGATCTTGACGCGGACGTCACGGGACATGGGCGTTCAGCCCGCCTCGTCGAGAAGGGCGAGAACCTCGTCGTGCTCGCGCGTGTCCTTCTTCTTGAGTCGGGCCACCTCGGCGCGCAGGCTGGCCAGTTCGCGCGCCTGCCGGGCAGCGGCGGCCCGCTCGCCCGCCTCGCGGATCCATTCCCAGATGAAGCCGAGGATCAGCCCCGCGAGAATCCCGCCAAAGATCACCACGAAGAGCGGCAGATCATAGGTCGGGTTGAGCGCGGCAAAGCCGGACAGCTCGTCGGGCAATACCCGGAGCGTGACCATGCCGCGATTGGCCAGCGCGATCAGCACCAGCGCAAGGGCGAATAGGGCGATGCAGGCGTAGCGGATATAGCGCATGGGTTACTTGCCGTTGAGCCGGTCGCGCAAGAGCTTGCCGGTCTTGAAGAAGGGGACGTGCTTCTCCTCGACCTCGACGCTCTCGCCGGTGCGCGGGTTGCGCCCGATGCGCGCGTCGCGCTTCTTGACAGAAAAGGCCCCGAAGCCGCGCAGCTCGACTCGGTTGCCGTTGGCAAGCGCGTCGGTGATTTCGTTGAAGATGGTGTTCACGATCTTCTCGACATCGCGGTGATAGAGATGCGGGTTGTCGTCGGCGATCTTCTGGATGAGTTCCGATCGGATCATCGGTGTCCCCCCCGGGATTTGTGTGTGGTTGGTCCTCGCGTTTCGACCGACTATAGACAGATTGCCGCGAAACCCAAACAGAAAGCCACGGTCAACAGGCGGATAAGGCGGAAAAATTCTTGCCCGGCACCGGACGGCGCCCGGTCAGGGGCCGCGCGCGGCGGCGCGAAACCGCCGGACAGGCGCGGCGTGCCGCGTGATTCGGTGCGCGGGCGGTGGACATTTTCCGGGCCACGCCGCATGGTGCGCGCCGCATTGGTTCGGGGGTGGCAGACATGGCGCGCGACATCATCATGGGCATCGGTCCGCGCGTCCGGCACACCGGCGCGGATGCGCGGCGGGGGCGGCCGTGACGGCGCTGACGCTGGCCCGGCCCGACGATCTGGACCGGCTCCTGCCGATGGTGGCGTCCCGCCACGACGAGGCGGGACGCACGGGCGACGAGGCGGCGACGCGCGCAGCTCTTCTGCCGCTGCTCGAGGGCAGTCCCCACGGCGCGGTCTATCTCGTCGGACCGCCACGCGCGCCCATCGGTTACGTGGTGCTGTCGTTCGGCTGGTCGCTGGCGGCGGGCGGGCTCACGGCCCGCATCGACGAGATGCACATCCGCCGCGCGGTGCGCGGGCGCGGCATCGGCACCGAGGTGCTGGGCAGCCTGCCGCGCGCGCTCGCGGCGGCGGGGCTGCGCGCGATCGAGGTCGAAACCGGGCGCGAGGATGCGCGGGCGCGTGCGCTCTTTGGCAGACAGCGGTTTCACCCGCTGGAGGACCGGATGACCCTGCGCCTGACGCTGCACCGCTGACCGCACGCTCCGCCCGCTGCACGGGCGCGCGCCCACCGCCCAACTCACGGCATGATCATGCGCACGCCGTCCATTCGTGCGATCTCGGCCACATCCTCGTCGTAGAGCGCGCTCAGCGTCTCGATCATGCCCGGGTCCCATTCCGGCACGTCGAGCTCTTCCTCGATGGCGTCGTCGTCGGCGAACTTGTCGAGAAAGGCCGTCACCACGCGGCGTTTCTGCGCATCGGTGAGACCGGGTCGGCTGTCCATATAGGCGGTGAACCGCTGGTGACCGGCCCTGGTCATGATCTCGGGCAACAGCGCGAATTCCCCCGCGAGCGGAACGCTCTCGTCCGTTCCGGCCATCGCGTGCAGCACCTGCGCCCAGATCAGCGGCGTGTCCTCGTTGCACCACACCGTGACGGGTATATCGGGCAGCGCGGCGCGGATGCGCGCGATGGCCTCGGACCAGCGCAGATGCGCGGGATCGTCACCACGCAAAAGTTCCGTCACCGTCGAGAACGGCGTGTCGGGCAGCAGCGCGGGCAAGAGCGTGGCCGGGTTGCGCAACCCGAAAAACAGCTCGATCCCGTCGGGTTCGAAGATGCGGTCGAGAAGACCGAGCCGCATATCCGCCGCCGGGTAGAACCGCGCGCCGCCGATCGACATCTTGGGCGTGCCAAAGAAGCCGTGATTGTCCAGCACCAGCCGCTCGGTGTCCTCGGGCGTGCCGGTGGCCGCGAGCACGTTGTCGCGCGCATCCTCGGGCAGGGCGGTTTTCTGCGCGGTGTGCATCACGTCGCGCAACAGGCGGCGATAGCTCTCGGGGTCGGGCACATGGGTGCGCCGCGGGGCCAGCGTTGCGGTATTGTCGCGCAGGCAGGCGATCAGCCTGTCCTCGTCGGTCATGTGCGCGCCTGCGTGGATGACGACCTGCATTGCTCTCCTCTGCCTCTCGCGGGATTTCGTGCCAGTATAGGCGCTTTGCGGTCGAGGAAAACCGCAATCGTCGGCCCCGCGCCGCTTGCCCGCCGGGACGATTGCGTTTAAGGGACAGGGCCGTGCGTGGCCGCGTTAGCTCAGCTGGTAGAGCAGCGCTCTTGTAAAGCGAAGGTCGGGGGTTCGATTCCCTCACGCGGCACCACAAAAATAATATAAGTTACTGACATTATTTTAAATTTGGATTTCTTTTTTATTTTATCCCCTTAATTATCCACCTTTATGGGCTCGATCATCCTATTCAAGCGACAGGCCGTCAATGTTGCTAACCAGTGTTCTGTACCTGGCGTGGGTTTGCACGTCTGCATCTAGTGTGTCTCTGCCGCTCGGCGAAGGTCCGAGCGGCAGCTTTGCGCAGGAATCTGACCCTGCAAAGTTGCGAACCGTGGGCGGCCAGTGAGTCGCGATCAACTCAAAGCTGCCGTTCGTCGGGTTTGCGGTGAAGGTCCGCTCCGGGGCCATTAGCGGGCGTCGTCGCAAGCCGCAGCTTCCGCAGATCGGGTGGACATCGCAAGAACGCCGGTCATTTGGCGGACCTTATTGCTGCTGATCTTGTCTGGCGCCGGATTATCAGACTTCTTCCATGAAAATATCATGACATGCATCGGCTCATTGCGCAGACTGCAGACATGTTCCGCTGGTTTCTCATCTGCCTTACTGGCTTGGCATCAATCCTTCCCCCCGCCGGGGTCACTGCCGGCGAGATCCGATGGCGGGTGAACAGTCTTCTGCACCCCCATCTATTTGGCGAGTCGGCGCGTGTCTTTGCTGAGGAAGTTCGCACTGTCTCGGGGGGTACATTCCAAGTCGAGGTTCACGACCAGCTTGTCCTCGACGTGAACGCCTTTGAAGCGTTAAGATCGGGCTTCGTGGACGCGGTCTGGGGGTCGCCGGGACATCATCATCGCGAGGCCCCCTCGGTCACCCTGTTTGGGGGCTTTCCCTTCGGTCCGGGCCCAGAGGGGCTCACGGAATGGATGGTCGAGGCCGGGGGGCAAGAGGCACTCAACGAGCTCTACGCGCGACACGGGCTGATTAGCATCTACTGCGGCGCTCTTCCCTCTGAGGGGGGAGGTTGGTTCAAATCCCCGATCGAGAGCGTCGAGGATCTCGACGGGCTTGCAATGCGCAGTTTCGGGTATGGCGCCCGCACGCTGAGAAAGCTCGGTGTCACGACGTTCGAACTTCCGGCAAGCGATATCCGCCCCGCCTTCGAGACTGGCGTCATCGATGCCGCCGAGTTTGCCATGCCATCGATCGATGCCCTGCTTAACTTTCCAGACTTTGCGCCGTATCTGTTCCTCCCCGGCTGGCAGCAACCGTCAACGTCGCTTGAACTGCTTGTCTTGGAAAAAACGTGGCTCGCCCTTTCCGAAAGCGATCGCGAGATCGTCCTGCGTGGCTGCGAAGACTCCCTTCGCTGGACCCTGGACGTTGCGGCATCGCGTCAGGAGGCCACGATCGAGGAGTTTCGCGCACGGGGTGTTCAGGTTCTCTCATGGCCCGAAGAGATTCTGGACGCGTTGAGGCTCTCCTGGCAAGAGGTCATCGAAGAGGAAGTCCGGGAAGATCCGAATGTGAGTGTTGCGTGGAAGAGCTATCTTCGCTTCGTGCGGCAGGAGGATCCCGCCGAGGACAGTTTTGGCCAGAACTAGCCCGGCATTCCCGCCAGCCTGAGACCCTCCATAACCACATTGAGGGCACCTTGACCCCTCAGGTGCCCCAAGGCGAGCGAGACGCTCTGGAGCGTCTTTTCGGGTCGCGTGCGCCGTGCCTGCTCAACTACCGAGGACGCCTCGTCGATCCGGCCGGCATGCGCGAGGCTGGCGGCCAAGAACCAGCCCATGTAGTGGCGTTCTCCCGAAAACGTACCAGCTCCATGAAGGCGTCCGAACTCCTCGACGGCCTTCGCCGGTTCCCCGGCGGCGAGGTAGCTCAACCCGGCGACTTCGCGATACTGATCGGGCGGGGACGCGACAGCTTCGATTGCCTGTTCAATGACAGGGATTGCCTCCTTTGCGTAGCCATTGGCCACCAGGGCTTCGGCCAGGATCGCGAGACTATCGGGATCACTGGGGGCAAGGTCGGCAGCCGCCTGCGCCGCAGCAAGCGCATCCACTGGCGATAGTGAATCCGGGAAGGGGGCCTGAAGCCGGAGTTCGGCCAGCACCCTATACGCTGCAGCGCCGCCTCCGAGCTGAATCGAGCGTTCAAGGGCCGTCAGAGCCCGATCGAGTTCGTGACGCCCCCCGCCCCAAGCGCTGAATTTCACCTCCCGCCAGTAGGCATGCCCGAGCTCCGCCCATGCCTGTGCATTCCCGGGCTCCTTGGCCAAAATTTCCTCAAGCTCGGCGTGCAAACGGTCGTTTGCGGTCCGATCACGCCAATGCAGCATGGATGGGGGGTAGCTGGCGACGACACTCTCCGCCGGAGCTTGCACAGGCGCGGTGGTCAGCGCATCCGACCCTGGGTCGCTCGTCCAATAAGCGATCGCGAGGCCGGTGACGCTCGCCAATACGATGGCTGCAACCGCTGCGTTGCGATGCGCCGGCACGGGGCGTCTTTCAGCAACGGTCGGCTCTGGCTCCAAAACGAATCCACGCCGTGGGACCGTCCTCAGAAGTCCGGCATCGTTCTTTCCCATGGCGCGGCGGATGTCGCTGATACATTGCGATAGCGACTCGTCGCTGACCGCCATATCGCCCCAAGCCGCTGCGGCAAGCGTATCCTTGGAAACCAGTTCGCCCCTCCGCTCCGCGAGCACCTCAAGGACACGGTAGGACTTGGGCCGCAGGTGCTGCGGTTTTCCTTCACGGTCTTCCAGACACCCGAGCCGCCGGTCGAGCGTGACTTTGCCAATCTTGATTCGAGACGCACCCATTGCAGGACACCCGCGTTTTTAAGTTACCTTACCAGAATTTCCAGTTTCTTTCAGGGTTCTCTCAGGACGTGCCGTCTCCGCCGAGCCATCCTAGTGGCAGGAAAGGCAAGGAGGCCGTCATGGAACGGAAAAGCACCACTCTGGCAGTTGTCCTACTCGCATCCACCATCGGTTCGGCCGATCCCGGAAGAGCAGACCTCACGCAAGACACCTCGGTCGAAAGGCTGAAAGAAATCTACGTCGGGTGCGAACTGCGAGCGATGCTAGAGGTCATGCCTGCCGGAGAGATCGCCCGATGCTCGGACGTGTACGAAACATTGAAGCTGCGTGCGTTCGGGGGGAACTGGACACGTCTTCGCGAGTGGTTCGAGAAGCGGCTGATCGCGGATACGCCTGCATGACGAACAGGCGTTCGAAGTTGCGCCTCGTCCGGCTTCGCCCATCGGAATGGCGACCAGCCTCATTAATTCGAGTTCAGCGACTTGTCCGAGGCGCACCAGCGGGTCTCGGCATCACCATGGGGCGTCTTCTTCCGCAGAGCAGACCTTTGTTGAGCTCACAGCGAACGGCTGCTTTCCGCCCTGATTGTTGGGCCTCGCGCCACCGACGCGACCGACGCCATCCGGTCGTTCATTCGGGATGAATGTCCCTCGGGGTGCATCCGGCGTCGAGAACAACGGCCATCCAGTTCACGTCAAGCGACTGCCCTTGTTCCCAAAGCCACCGCTCTTGCAGCCGGTAGGCCGCCAGTTCCTGTGCAGCCGGGCAATACCAGTGATGCGGCGCCTGCCGGTGATGCGCGAGCTCGTGCAGCAACACGGCAACATCGTCCGCCTTGCGCGGGTCCCAGGGGCGCACCAGCAGGATCTCGAACCGATCCGGGTCATAGAGACCCCGAAGACGGCCACGCTGGAAACTCGCCGTCGCACCCTGCCGCGCCGCCGCCTGCCACTTGCTGACGAGGCGAACCCGCGGGGCAACTTCGCGGCGCGGCCAGTCCGACTGCGCATCAAGCCAGGCGTCGAGCGAGGAGACGAGTGTGGTCATACTGTGCGCGTGTTGCCATCCGGCAACCGACGAACCCGCTTCATTCTCGGCGCGCGGCGGCGTCGGGCAAAAGGCTATCAGGGCCGCGGCGAGTGCCACGGCGAAACTGGAGCGGTGCATCATTCCCTCCGGTGCGCGATTTTGAGATTTGGTAGCCTCATGCTACGCTGTTTACGGAACGACACCGAACGATCACTTTTCAGCCCCGCGTGAGCTCAGTTCAGGCAGAAATGGGACGCAAGCTTCCTCCCTTCGCAGCCGTCCGCGCCTTCGAGGCCACCGCTCGACACATGTCGGTCAAGGCCGCAGCGGACGAACTGTGCCTGACGCCCTCGGCCGTCAGCCACCAGATCAAGGCGTTGGAGGGTTTCCTCGACACGCAGCTCTTCGAGCGGTGGGGCAATCGGATCGCGCTCACCCTCACGGGCGAGGCCTATGCCGGAAAACTGACCCACCTGCTGGATGCTTTCATCGAAGAGACAGAGGCCGTGCGCGCGGCGCCACAAACCGTGCGCGTTCTCTCGACGCCGGGCTTTGCGGCGCGCTGGCTGGTGCCACGCCTGCCCAGGCTCGAGTTCGCCAGTGACATTCGGCTTCGGGTCTCGAACGGCGCGCCGTCGCTCGACTTCGCGACCAATGACGCGGACGTCGTGATCCAGTGGTCTGACCGACCGACGCCTGGCTTGCGCGTCGAGCCGCTGATGGCCTCGGCCCGGTATCCGGTGATCTCTCCGGCATTGCGGGAGCGCGAGAACGTGCGGCACCCGAAAGATCTGCTGCGCCTCACGCTCTTCTACGACGAGACGGACGATGCCTGGCCCGAATGGTTCGCCGCGGCGGGCCTTGCGGGGGCTGATCTGCCGCCCGGGCCCACTTACCCCAATTGCGAACTTGCCACGACCATGGTCGAGCAGCATCAGGGCGTGTCGCTGGCCTACGACGCCATGGTCCGCGGCACGATCGCTTCAGGTCGATTGCAGCGCCTTTTCGACACGACAACGCCGCCCATGTCGATCTACGCAATCGCCTGTCCCGAAACCCGTGCGGATGACCCACGGATTGCCGCCTTTCGACACTGGTTGCGCGCGGAAGCGGCGGCCGAGGGGATCATGCCACAGCAGCTGCACGAAGCCGCCGAATGACTGCGCTAAAACCGATCCACCTGCAGGCGCAACCTCGGTCCAGCAGTCACAGCGAACGGCAAGAACTGTCCGCATCTCGGCCTTTAGAGCAGCGTAGCGCGGGTGTCCGCTTTTGCCTACCTCGTCGTTCCGCACCATGTCCGCTTCGAGGCTACAGCGGTCATCTGACAGTGTCCGTCAGGACAGCTGAGCGGGCCGGGTTGTCTGAGCGGCAGTAATGCGCGGGAATCTGACCCTGCAAAGTTGCTAACCGTGGGCGACCAGTGAGTCGCGATCGGCCCGGAGCCGACCTCCGCAGTCAGTTGCGACGCTGCAACGCAGCTTCACCAAACCAGTAATTCATGCATCGCGCAGCATTTTTTGAGGTCCGAGTGGCAGCAATGCGGGACATGGCCTGCCACTGAACTTTCATCCAGCCGGAACCGGAGCCCTTTGGGTTGATACGCCGACAGGCGCAGGTGGAGCAACCGACAGATGCGCGGAGCTTTCAGGTGGCGCAGCGCGGCTGTTGGTTGCG
>NZ_PVWS01000035.1:0-29529 GCF_004126395.1 Roseovarius sp. A46
GGCCTGTCCACCAACCGAGCGGCCGAAGCAGCCCGAAAGCCGCTGGAAACAAGCTGCCTGATGCCCGGCATGGCCCTCACATCGGCGCGTCGGCGCAGCAGAAGGCGTTGTTCAGACTTTCCTCAAAAGCTGTCCATTGTTCAATTCGTGCCTTCTGCTAACCTGCATTTGGATGTGTTAGCCAGACGGGGACGAGATGATGTTCAATCCCACCGCTGTTGTGGCAGCTGCGTTTGGCGATCACCTCGCCGAGACGTATCTTCGGTATTTTTCCGGTCGCAAGTGCGAATACGCCGCGTTTCTGAGCGGGAGCGCGCGCATGTTGTTGGAGCGCCTCGGTAATTCCGACGCCCTTTACCACAACGCCGAGCACACCATGATGGTTACGTTGGTTGGCCAGGAGATCATCCGCGGTCAGCTTGTGACCCGCGCCGTCAAGCCTGAGGACTGGCTCCACTACATCGTGGCGCTGCTGGTCCATGACATAGGCTTCTCCCGTCACGTCTGCGAGGGGGATACCGACAATGAAGTCGTGATCAACGAGGCAGGCGACCGGATTTGCCCACCGCGCGGCGCATCGGACGCGTTTCTCGCCCCGTACCATGTCGATCGTGGCAAGATTTACGCTCGCCAACGCTTTGCCGAATCCGGGCTGATTGACCATGAGCGGATCGCGGCGTCTATCGAATACACCCGGTTTCCGACCCCGGATGACCCGGCGTATTCAGACACCGAGACGGAGCCCGCTCTCGTGCGCGCCGCCGACCTTATCGGCCAGATCGCCGACCCGTTCTATCACCGCAAGATCAATGGGCTTTACTATGAATTCGTGGAAACCGGCTTTGCACAAAAGCTTGGCTACGACACGCCCATGGATCTCATGGATCAATTCCCGAATTTCTTCTGGCAGCAGGTGCAGCCGCTCATCGGCCCGGCTCTCAGGCACCTGGAGCGGACCATGGATGGCAAACAGTGGGTGGCGCAGCTCTATAATCACGTCTTTCAGGTGTCACATCGTGCGAGTTGCCTAGGGCCATTTCCCGGCCCGCCGGATCAGTCTGGGTGGAAAGGTGAGAATTCCGCTCCCGGTGGGCCCTCGGGTCCGGCTCCGGTGCCCGGTGGATGATGGAGTGCCGCCGGCGGCAGGGCCCGTGGGGCAAACGGCTCGATCGGCAGGCCAGACGCGCCGCAACGTATTGCACCAATGAATTGACGGGGCTGATCCGCTCCTGCGAATGCAAGCCGGCCGTGTTTGACCCATGACGCCCCGCGGTTTCAGTTCACGCTACTTGGGCGGACTGATTTCCATGGCCATCGCTGCGCTGGCCTCTTCTCCCGCGCATGCCGCGGGCGGCGCAGTTCCGACACTGGTCGCTGAAATCGGGGCAAGCCTGCTGTTCGCAGGTGGCCTTGCCGTTGTCTTTGCACGGCTTGGTATTCCGTCGATCGCGGCGTTCATACTTGCGGGGGTTGCCCTCGGGCCAATCGGGCTTCAGGTGATCACGGATCCCGGCAACATCGAAGCCATCGCGCAAATCGGATTTGTTCTGCTGCTGTTCGTGATCGGGCTTGAAATTGACATGCCACGCATACTCGCCAGTGGCAGGACGCTCTTGCTCGCAGGATTTCTTCAGTTCCCGCTTACGCTTCTGTTCGGGATGCTCTTCACGAAACTGCTGATGCTATTGGGCATCGGGGGCCTTCTCACAGAGGCGCCGTTGTCGCCCCTGTACGTGGGCATCGCGATCTCGGTTTCATCTTCGCTGCTTGTTGTGAAACTGTTCCAGGAGCATTTTCAGCTTGATACGCGCCCCGGTCAGATTTCCCTCATTATCCTGATATTTCAGGATATCTGGGCAATCGTCGTCACCCTCGTTCAGCCCAGTTTGGGCAACCCGGACGTTTTCGCGGTCCTCAGTTCCTTCATGGGTATCGGCCTGTTGATCATCGTCGCGGCGCTGCTTTCGCGTCTGATCGCCACGCGCGCCTTCGGCTGGATCGCCAAGAAACCGGAGCTCATCCTGCTGGGCGCAATCTCATGGTGCTTTGCCATTGTCGCCTTGGGGACGAGTTTCGATGGTCTCACGCATATGCTTGGCGTTGACATGAAGCTTGCGGTCGGTTCGGGCATGGCTGCCCTGATTGCCGGCGCCACAATTGCGAGCTCTCCTTACAGCGTTGAGATCGTTACCAAGGTCGGCCTCGTTAAGGATTTCTTCGTGACGCTGTTTTTCGTCGGGCTTGGAATGAGCATCCCGGCCCTGACATCATGGGAGGTGCCGCTCCTGGCCTTGCTCGTCGCCTTCATGGCGCTTCTCGCCCGCCAGTTCGTGTTCTTCCCGGTTTTCTACTTTCTCGGAATCGATCAGCGGAGTGCGCAGGTAAGTTCCATCCAGCTCGCGCAGATATCGGAATTTTCCCTCGTCATCATGTTTCTTGGGCTGGAGTTGCAGCACATCAGCCAGGAATTCGCAGCCGTCGTCATTCTGGCCTTTGTGATTACGGCTGTCTTGACCACACCGCTGTTTGAAAATGCCTATCATATCCATGACGCGGTCAAGGGCGCGCTCCACAGGCTCGGCTTTCGCGAACCCGGTGGCGAAGAAGAAGAGAGCGAGCATGAAACGATCCTCGGCATGCTCGGCATTCACCGCGATGCGTCCTCTTTCCTCGAAGAATTGTCCCGTCACCAGCCCGAGTTGCTGAAACACACGTCCATCGTCGACTTCAATGTCGCGCTGCACCCGTCCATCAGGGCGCTGGGCGCGCATGTCGTCTATGGGGATATCTCGAATGAAGAGGCTCTGCTTCATGCAAAGATAGATCGCGCCCGGATCGTGCTTTGTTCGATTCCCGACAATCTTCTGCGCGGTATTGATACCGCGGCCCTGGTCAAACTGGTTCGCCATGTCAATCCGGGGGCCACGATCATTGCGAACGCAATCCACATCTCAGACTGGCAGAAGTTGCGAGAGGCTGGCGCAGATATCGTCTACTTGCCTCACCTGGAAGTCGCCAAGACAATTCTCGACGCGTTCAACCATGCCTACGATCAAGAGATAGAGGTTTACGAGGCGCAACAAATCGAGCGTTTCGGCACACCGGAGAGCCGGCACGAAATCATGGATTAAGCCGACGCTCGCAATACCCCGAGCGATCCGCCCACCTGCATTCACCGGAAAAGTATGCCCCAACGACCGGATCGGCGCCCCGATCGGACCGCACGTCAGCTCGGTTTCACGTCGGCCGTAAGCCTTCTGTAAGCCGGGTGCGTCACGAGCCTGATCAGCATCACGCTTGCATACCAACGACGGAGACAGACATGCGTATCCTCTCACTCGCCGCGGGCCTCATTCTGGCCCTCGCCCCCTCTCTCAACGCCGCGTCTATCCCTGCGGGGGGACATCTCGAATTCGATGTCGTCCGAAAGGGCAAGGACATCGGGGATCACGGCTACCGCTTCAACGGCTCCGATGACGCGCTCACCGTGAAGGTGACCACCGATATCACGGTCAAGGTCCCGATCATCAGCGTCACCGCCTACAGATTTCAGCATCAAAGCGTCGAAAACTGGTCCGGTGGCACGCTGACTTCGGTGCGCTCGGCCACCAACGATGACGGCACGCCGCACCAACTGGCCACCGGCGGCAACGGCGTACTTCCGGCGAGCCTCTGGAACGACGACATCCTGCGCGCCGGCAAGCTGTTGAATACCATCGACGGAAGCATCATGAGTGTCCGGGTGAGCGATATGGGCACCGAGCAGGTGACAACCCGCCGCGGGCCGGTGGCCACGCACCATTACCGTCTTTCGGGCGATCTGAACCGCGACCTGTGGTACGATGCGCAGGGCAATCTTGCACGCGTCTCCTTTACGGCAGAAGATGGCACGACGGTAACATACGTCCGCAAATAGGACCTTTGCCCAATGCGGCTCTTGTACGTGGAAGACAATGAAAGGCTGGCGCAGAACACCTCCGCCAGTCTTCGGGCGAACGGGTTCATAGTGGACTGCGTACATTGCGGAGAGGACGCTGTGCATTCTGCCCGGTCCTACGATTATGACGCGATCATCCTGGACCTCGGCCTGCCGGATATCGAGGGGCTGTCAGTCCTCAAATCGATCAAGGCCGCGAAACCCGAGGTGCCTTTCATCATCTGCACGGCACGTGACGCGCTGGAAGACCGGATCAAGGGGCTGGACGCGGGCTCGGACGACTACATCGTAAAGCCGTTCGACGCCGCCGAGTTGCTGGCGCGCATCCGGGCGGTGCTTCGGCGGCCCGGCGGGGCGCTCGGAGTGACGCTGATGACGGGCAATATCACCTTCGATACCTCGTGCCGCAGCGTGGAGATTGGCGGCACTCCGGCGCACCTGTCACGGCGAGAGCGCGATCTCCTGGAACTCTTCATGCGCCGCAAGGGGCGAATCTTGTCGAGGGACACCATCGAGAACGCGCTTTACGGGTTCGACGAGCCCCCTACGCCCAATGCCATCGAGGTGGCCACGCACCGGCTCCGCAAGAAACTCGTCGATATGGACGCAAGCGTGGCGATCCACACCCTTCGGGGCATCGGCTACTTTCTGGATGACGACGGCGCGTGACAGGGCTGGCGATACTCTTTGGCGAGGCAAACTCGCTTCGGCGGCGACTGATCGTCAACATCCTGCTGGCGGTGGGCTTCTGCTTCGCGCTGGCCTCTGTGATCCTTAGTTATGAATTCTACGAACACCTTGCCGAGAACCGCAACGAGGCGCTGGCGCGCGAAGCCACCGAAATCGCCGGACAGATATCTCCCGCCGCGCCCGATCTTGGGCTCGACGCGGGGGCGCTGAGATTTCAGGGCGATGGGGGGCTTTATCGGCACACGGTTTTCGACGAAGCAATGCGGCCGGTCATCGGCGGCGAGGCGGCTGAAGGGCTGGCGGATCGCGTCTCGGACGCCGCGATGGGCGAACCTCGCTTCCTGGAGCTGGGAGATACCCGCACCGGGGCCGCACTCATTGTAGAGCGTGAAGGCCGACGCTTCGTGGTTCTGGCCTCCACTGCGGCGGGGCATTCGGAAGAGAGCGATTGGGCTGAGCTCATGCACGAGGTCAGCGAGGAGGTCCATTGGCTGGCCATCGGGATCGCGGCCATCCTCTTCTCTGCCATACTGGCCACGCGCCGGTCTCTGGCACCGCTCCGGCGGGTCTCGGGCGAGGCCGGGGCGATTGGGCCCGGCACGACGGACAGGCGGCTTTCGACCGCGCAACTGCCCGCCGAGATCGTACCGCTGGTGATGGCCGTGAACGAGGCGTTCGACCGGCTCGACCGGGGCTACCGTGCGCAGCGGGATTTCTCCTCGAACGTGGCCCACGAGGTGCGCACGCCGCTGGCCATCCTGCGTTCCGCGATCGACCGAATGGACGATGGGCCGTTCAAGCATGACCTGCGAAACGATGTGCATCGGCTAGAGCAGATGTTCGAGCAGCTCGTCAACCTTGCCCGCGCCGAGGCACTTGGCGTGACGGCATTCGAAGAGGTGGACCTGCACGAGGTCGCGCTTCGCGTGGCGCAGGAGATGGGCGTTGCGGCCATGCGCGATGGCAAGCAGCTTGCCGTCACCGGTGCAGAAAGCGCCAAGATACACGGGCACGCCGGGCTTCTGGCCATTGCGCTCGGTAACCTGTTGCGCAACGCTATCAACTATACCGATGGCACCGGCGAGATCGAGATCGAGATCAGCGATACCCCCGCCGGCTGGCATGTGCTGGATCGGGGCCCGGGCATCCCGGACGCGCAGAAGGCCCAGCTTTTCCAGCGTTTCACGCGCGGAGAAACGGGTGGGCGCGACGGTACCGGGATCGGGCTCGCCATCGTCAAATCCGTGGCCGAGGCGCACGGGGCCACCGTATCGGTCGCCGACCGGCCAGGCGGCGGCAGCGTCTTCTCCTTCCTTTTCCCCAAGTCGTAGCGCGCCGCCGATCCGCGGCTGCCTGTAAGCCTGGCGTAAGTCTGCCGCGCCAGACAAGCGGCCATCCCAGAGTTCAACGACCGGATTGGCCAGCCATGAGAATCGACTTCCTGACAGAGCAGAGCCCCGCGCGCGCAGCGGCCGAGCAACATATCCATGACGTCTACCGCGAGGTTTACGGCGCGCGGATCACCCGGTTTGCCCCGCGCCTCGTGACGGTACAGGACCCCGCTGGCCGGATTCTCTGCGCCGCGGGTCTTCGCACCGCGCAGGACGGGTTCTTCTCGGACACCTATCTTGACGGCGGATTCGCAGGGTGCCTGCGCGATCCCGGCGGCCAGCCGGTACCACCCACGCAGATCATGGAAGTGGTCTCGCTCGCATCCAAGACGCCCTTCCCGGTTCTGGCGATGCTCGACGTGATGGTCGACTGGGGCCGCGCTCAGGGCATGACGTGCGGGGTCTTTACCGTCACCGCCAAGCTGCGCCGCCTGCTGGAGCGGACCGGGCTGGACTTTGCCAGGCTCGCCCCCGCCGACCCATCCCGCGTTCCCGAACCGGAAAGCTGGGGAAGCTACTACGCGCATGATCCCTGGGTCTGCGCCTGCACGGACCGGCTCGTCTCGCCCGTTGCGATCTCTCCGCGCACCCGCGCGGCGGGCCTGCATTGCGAGGCGTCGTGATGCGGATGGTGTTCGAGGCCCTCACGCGCCACGCGAGCGAGACCCCCGACGCGACCGCGTTTCGCGACGATACCGGCGCCGTGACGTGGCATGACCTGTCAGGCCGAGTCGCCGGCCTTGCGCAGCGGCTCGAGGCCGCGCCGCGGACGGTCGCCATCGCTGTTCCGGGCGGGATAGATTACGTGGTGGCCGACCTTGCCCTGACCCTCGCGGGCAAGCGGCAGGTGCCCCTCCCGTTCTTCTTCAGCCCCGGTCAAACCGATCATATCGTGCAGGAATGCGATGCCGAGGCGGTCATCACGACCGACAGCGACGTCTTCGCCGGATCGCCCTTTCAGGTCATCTCCCCGCAGGCCGCGCCCGCCGGGCCGCTGCCTGTCTACCCCGGCGGAGCCGAGCGAGTCATCTACACCTCCGGCTCCTCCGGCCACCCCAAGGGCGTTATCATAGGCGATCGCCAACTCGACGCCTCGCTCGCAGCCCTGAGCGACGTGATCGGCGCGGGTCCGCGGGACCGCCACCTGTCCGTTCTGCCCCTTCCACAACTGCTGGAACAGATTTGCGGGATATTTCTTCCCATCCTCGCCGGCGCGGAATGCGTGATGCGCTTCGATGCCACCCGCGCACTTCTGGGCGGCCCGATCGAGGGGTTGATCCGCGCGATGGACCAATGCCAGCCCACGACAAGCCTGCTCGCCCCGGGCATCCTGGGCCGGTGGGTGGCCGCGATCGAACACGCGGGCTTGCCCGTTCCGTCCAGCCTGCGTTTCGTCGCCGTCGGCGGTGCGGCGTCCTCGCCCGCTCTTGTCCGCGCCGCCGAGGCAGCGGGCATCCCGGTGCATGAGGGGTACGGGCTGTCGGAATGTTGCTCGGTGGTCGCCATGAACCGCCCGGGCCGCAACGTGCCGGGGACGGTCGGCCCCGTTCTGGCTTGCTCCGACGTGCAGATCGTCGATGGCGAAATCACCGTGGCCGGGCCAACCGTCATGGAAGGCTACCTTGGCGGGGCACCGGCACCCGCGCGCTGGTACACCGGTGATCTCGGGCGCATCGAAGACGGTCGGCTGGTGGTCGAGGGGCGCAAGGATGCTCTGCTGGTGACGCCTGCCGGGCGCAACATCTCGCCCGAATGGGTCGAAGCACGGGTAAATGCCGATCCGCGCGCGATGAGTTCCGCGCTCTGCCTTCGGGACCCCGATGGCGTGCTGGTGCTGATCGCTGTGCTCGCCGCGCCCATGAGCGCGCAAGAGATCGCCGCGCGGCTCCGGGATCTGCCTGGCTATGCCCGCCCCGAAGCCGTGATCTTCACCGACCCGTCGGAACCAGGCCTTCTTTTCCCCGCTGGCACCCTGGATCGCCGCGTTGCCGCCGTCATTGCCAACGGCAGGGCGGCGGAGGCTCTGCCAAATCCCCTTCAGACCGAAAGACTCGCCTCATGACGCATACCAAGACCGCCCTCATCACCGGTGCCGGCTCCGGCATCGGCCGCGCGCTCGCTATCGAGGCCGCCCGACGCGGATATACCCCGATCCTCGTTGGCCGCACGAAGTCCAGCCTGTTGGAAACGCAGGCCCTTGTCCCCGACATGCAGGCCCGAACCGTCGTTGCCGATGTCACGACCGCCGAAGGCCGCCATGCCATCGTCGAGGCCGCGGGGCACCGGCTCGACGTGCTGATCAACAACGCGGGTACCCTGAGCGTCGGCCACCTGCGCGATATTGACGATGCCGCGCTGGAACAGATGTGCGCCACTAACCTCGTGGCCCCGATGGCCGTCACCCGCGACCTGTTGCCCGCGCTCAGGCAGGCGCAGGGCCGCGTTGCCAACATCGGCTCGGTCTTTGGCGATATCGCCTACCCGTTCTTCGCCGCCTATTCCGCCACCAAGTTCGGCCTGCGCGGCTTTTCCGACGCGCTGCGGCGCGAGCTTTCGGGCTCGGGGGTGGGCGTCACCTACATCGCGCCGCGGGCCACCCGAACCGCCGCCGAGGCCGAGTTTGCAGCGTTGGTTGAACCGCTCGCCATGACCCTCGACAGCGCCGAGCAGGTCGCCGCAGAAGCGTGGGCCGCCATAAAGGCGGGCCGCCGCGAAAGTTTCCCGCGTGGCAAGGAACGGCTCTTCGTCAAGGTTCAGCGTCTGTTCCCGTCCCTCGTCGATAGATCGGTCGGTGCTCAGGCCCGCGACACCCGCACGCTCAGGGCGCTGGAGCCTGTAAGCAAGGCGTAAGCCCGTGCCGCTAACCACCTGGCAGGACATCAACAAAGGACTCCGAGAATGCACTACAACGTGATCCGCGCAGAAGAGACGGGCGCGACCGACATCACCCAAGAGGTCATCGCGCAAACCCGCGCCTGTCTGGAGGCTGACGGCTGGGCCCTCCTGCGTGGCTTCAAGTCGGACATGAACGGCTTCAGCGAGCTGACCGCGCAACTCTGCACCACGATCACCTTCGATCCGGCGCGCGAGTATTCAGAGAAAAACACGCAGAAGGTCGATGCCGGTCTCGGCCCGGTCGGCCTGCATATTGAGAACGGCAACACGCCGATCTGCCCCGATATCGTCGCCTTCTATTGCACGCGTGCCGCCTTCGAGGGGTCCCAAACCACGATCTGCGACGGGCGGGCAGTCTTCGAGAAGTTCGACGCCGGCCAGAAGGCCCGCTGGAGCCAGAAGATGAAGGTCAAGCGCAACCTCCCCGAAGAGCTCTGGAAGCGCTACCTCGCCAACGAACACCCTGCCATTAGCCACCCTGACGAGGTGACCGAGGAACATATCATCCAGTTCAAGGCCGCCATACCGGGACAGGATTTCACGCTGCGCGACGACGGTTCGATCGACTACGAACTGACGGTCTCGCCAGTCAGGCCCTCATCCCTGACCAACGGGCAGGCGTTTGCCAACGCCATCCTCGGCCCTTCGCACAATTACGAGAAACCGGAATACATGCTGGAGGACGGCTCGACCGTGTCGCCGGTCGAGATCGAGGCCCTGCGCGAGCTTGCCGAAAGCTGCACGGTGGAGATCAACTGGCAAGACGGCGACATCGCGGTGATCGACAACACCCGCGTCATGCACGGTCGCCGCGCCATCAAGGACGCCGACCGGCAGCTCTTCATCGGGATGGGCCGTGTCTGAAATCCGGCGGCGGCGGGTCCATCCGCGCGGGTCTGATCAGCTTTTGGGCTATCTGTATTCGCCAGTGAAAAGGACCTGCCCGCCGATTTGCGGGATTGCCTCCAGAGGCGCAAGGGAGCACCCCGAACCGTGCGGTTCGCGCGCTGAACCTGCAGGTTCGGGGTTACTCGATCTGCCGTCCGGGCACCACGCTGAACGGCTCCAGCCCGTCGCCGTTGATCCAGGCGTGCCCGCCATCCTCGGTGCGCACCAGCGCATAGGGCGTCCACCCCGTGCTGCGCCACCAGCTCTCGTATTCGCCGGTCTCTTCATTGGTGCGCCACCGCCCCTCGTCCGCACGCCCGCCCTCGGGCACATAGAGCGTGGTGCCATCCGGCCCGTAATACTGCCGGTAGGGCGTGCCCGACCAGGTGCCGACGATGGTGTTGCCGCCGAGCAGCGCCTCGATCTCCGGGGGTGTCAGTTTGTCCTGCACGGCCTGCGCCACTGCCGTTCCGAGGGTGGGCAGAGACAGAACCAAGCCCATGAAAACACGACGTTTCATACTGAAATCTCCCTCTTGCGAGAGGTAGTATGGCAGAAAACCCCGGTCAGCGCGACCCGTGTGCGTGGGAACGCGGCGTCATGCGGGGGCAATCAGGATGGCGCGGAAATCGTTGACATTGGTCAGCGTCGGACCCGTGATCACCTGATCGCCGAGTGCCGCAAAAAAGCTATGCGCATCGTTGCGCGCCAGTGCCGCGTCGGCATCAATACCTGCCGCCTCGGCGCGCGCCAGCGTGTCGGGCGCGATGGTCGCCCCGGCCACCTCGGCGGCGCCGTCCACCCCGTCGGTATCGCAAGCGATGGCATGAATCCCCGCCGCTCTCCCCAGATATAGTGCTAGCGCCAGCGCATATTCCGCGTTCGGTCCGCCTACCCCGTCTCCCCTGCGGGTGACCGTGAGCTCCCCCCCCGACATCAGCAGCACCGGCGCAGCCCCGGGGGCCAGCCGTTCCTGCATCTCGCGCGCCAGCGCCGCGTGCGTCCGGGCGACGTCGCGGGCTTCGCCTTCGAGGTCGTCACCGAGCGTTTTCACGCGGATGCCTTCACGCTGTGCCAGGTCTGCGGCGGCGTCAAGTGATTGAGAAGGCGCGGCAAAAACCACATTCTCGACCCGTGAAAGCCGCGGGTCGCCGGGCGGGACGACGCCGCTTTCCCCGTCCAGAACGGACAGCGCCGAGGCGGGCAGGTCGATCCCGTAGCGCGCCACCAGTGCGCGTGCCTGCGCCGCCGTGCCCGGCTCGCCCACCGTCGGGCCCGAGCCGATCATCGCCGGATCGTCGCCAGGCACGTCCGAGATCATAAGCGCCAGCATCCGCGCCGGATGGGCGGCAGCGGCAAGCTGCCCGCCCTTGACCGAGGACAGGTGCTTGCGGATCAGGTTCATGTGGCCGATGGGCGCGCCCGAGGCCAGCAGACCTGCGTTGACCGCCTGTTTCTCCGCCAGCGTCATCTCGCCCGCGGGCTGCACCAGCAGCGACGACGCCCCGCCTGAGATGAGCGCCAGCACCGTGTCGTCCTCTCCCAGCCCGTCGAGCAGCCGCAGCATCCGCGCGGTCGCCGCGCACCCGGCCTCGTCCGGCACCGGGTGCGCGGCCTCGACGATCTCGATTCCCGCGCAGGGCCGCCCGTAGCCGTAGCGCGTGATGACCAGCCCTTCGCACGGGCCCCATTCCGCCTCGACCGCCTCGGCCATGCGGGCGCTTGCCTTGCCCGCGCCGACGATCACGCAGCGCCCCGCGGGACGCGGCGGCAGGTGGGCGGCAAGGCTGCGCATCGGATCGGCAACGGCCACGGCGGCGTCAAAGAGGCTGCGCAGCAAGGCAAGCGGATCGGTCATGTCGGTCGGCCCTTTCGGAAAATCATGGCCCGGCGGGAGGATGCGCGATATCGTTAGGCCAATGCGTGGCAAGAGGAAAGGTGAAGCCTTGGCAACACGAACCGATGTCGCGGGAAACCCCTGCATCCTGTGTGTGGCGATCACCGGATCGGTGCCGACCAAGGCCGACAATCCTGCCGTGCCCATTACCCTGTCCGAGCAGATCGAGTCCACCCACGCTGCGTTCGAAGCCGGGGCGGCCATCGCGCATTGCCATGTGCGCGCCGAGGACGGCACGCCGACCTCTGACCCCGAGCGCTTTGCCCGGTTGGGCGAGGGGATCGCGCGGCACTGTCCGGGCATGGTCGTGCAGTTCTCTACCGGCGGGCGCTCGGGCGCGGGGCAGGCGCGCGGCGGGATGCTGCCGCTCCGGCCCGACATGGCCTCGCTCTCGGTGGGGTCCAACAACTTCCCTACCCGAGTTTACGAGAACCCGCCCGACCTGATTGCGTGGCTCGCCGCCGAGATGCGTACCCACGAGGTGGTGCCGGAGATCGAGGCGTTTGACCTGAGCCACATCCTGCACGCGATCCGGTTGCACGAGGAGGGCGCGCTCTACGGGCGGCTATACGTGCAGTTCGTGATGGGGGTGAAGAACGCGATGCCCGCCGACCGTGAGGTGTTCGATTTTTACGTCCGGATCATGCGCACCCGCGCGCCCGAGGCCAATTGGTGCGCCGCCGGGATCGGGCCGAACCAGATCGTCGTCAACGAGTGGGCCATCGCCGCCGGGGGGCACACGCGCACCGGGCTGGAGGACAATGTACGCCTCGACCGCGCCACACTCGCCCCATCCAACGCCGCGCTGGTGCAGCGCGCCGCCGATATCTGCCAGCGATACGAGCGGCCCGTGGCCAGCCCGGCGCAGGCCCGCGCGATCCTCGGGCTGCGCCCCTGTCTTGATGGCTCCTAGCCCGCGAGGGTGGCGAGGTAAGTGCCGTAGGCGTTCTTGGAAAAGGCCTCGGCCCGGGCACGCAGTGCCGCCGCGTCGATCCAGCCCGCGCGAAAAGCGACCTCGTCGGGCGAGCCCACCTGAAGCCCCTGCCGCTCGGTCAGGGTGCGCACGAAATTGCCTGCATCCAGCAGGCTGCCATGCGTTCCGGTATCCAGCCAGGCAAAACCGCGACCCATCTGCTCAACATCGAGCGCGCCCTCGCGCAGGTAGCTTTGCAGGAGCGTCGTGATCTCCAGTTCGCCGCGATCCGAGGGGGTGATGGCACGGGCGCGTTCGGGGGCCGCGCTGTCGAGAAAGTAGAGCCCGGTCACAGCGTAATTCGAGGGAGGCACCGCCGGTTTTTCGATGATCGCGCGCGCCCGGCCCTCGGCGTCGAAATCCACCACGCCATAGCGTTCGGGATCGGAGACCCGGTAGCCGAAGACGGTGCCACCCTCTGTGCGTCGATCCGCGGCGGCAAGCACCTCGGGCAGGCCGTGACCGAAAAAGACGTTGTCACCGAGGACCATTGCCGAGGGCGCACCATCGAGAAAATCCTCTGCTAGCAAGTAGGCCTGCGCGAGGCCGTCGGGCGAGGGTTGTTCGATGTAGGTGAAATCGAGACCCCATTGACTGCCATCGCCCATGAGCCGCGTGAATTGTTCGCGGTCCTGCGGCGTTGTGATGATCGCGATTTCGCGGATACCCGCCAGCATCAGCACCGAGAGCGGGTAATAGATCATCGGCTTGTCATAGAGGGGCAGGAGCTGTTTCGAAACGGCGATGGTCACGGGGTAAAGCCGCGTGCCGGAGCCGCCGGCGAGGATTATGCCCTTGCGTTTCGTCATCGTGAAATTTCTCCAAGCTCTGTCAGGATGTCGCGCAGCCCGTTTCGCCAGTCGGGCTGTTCGAGGCCAAAGGCGTCGCGCGTGGCGCGGCAGTCGAGCCGCGAATTGAGCGGACGTTGGGCCGGGGTGGGGTAGTCGGCGGTGGAGATGTCCTCGACCGGGCAGGTGATCCCGGCCATCTCGAATATGGCGCGGGCGAACCCGGCCCAGGACGTTTCAGGCGTGCCCGCGAAATGATAGATTCCGGTCTTGCCGGGATCGGCGCAGAGCGCCCCGGCGATGTGCAGGCAGGCATCGGCCAGCGCGGCGGCGGGCATTGGCCCGCCTACCTGATCGGCAACGATGCGCAGGCGATCGCGTTCGTGCCCCAGGCGCAGCATCGTCTTGATGAAGTTGCTACCATGCGCCGAGACCACCCAGGACGTGCGCAGGATCACATGCGGCGCGCCGCTCTCGCGCACCGCCACCTCGCCCGCGAGCTTGCTGCGCCCGTAGGCTCCGAGCGGGGCGGGCGCATAGTCCGGCCGCCACGGGGCCGTGCCGGAGCCATCAAAGACGTAGTCGGTCGAGATATGAACGAGCGGGATACCGAGCGCCGCACATTCGGCGGCCATCGCGCCGGGGGCGGCGGCGTTGACCAGGGTGGCGCGGTCCTCTTCCTTCTCGGCGCGGTCCACGGCGGTATAGGCGGCGGCGTTGATGACGGCGTCGGGGGCGGTTTCACGGATGAGCGTGGCGCAGGCGTCGGGCGTTTCGAGATCGGCGCGGTCGCGCCCAGCCATGTCGAGCGTCACGCCGCGCTGCGCGCGGCGCGCGATCTCGGTGGCAAGCTGCCCGGTGCGGCCGAACACCAGCACCTTCATGCCGTCATCCCCAGCCGTGTGCCAACACCCTCGCGATCCAGAAGCGCGCGCCACCACGGCTCGTTGTCGAGAAACCACAGAACGGTGCGTTTCAGCCCTTCTTCAAGGGTCACTGAGGGCCGCCAGCCAAGCTCTTCGCGGATACGCGCCGGGTCGATGGCGTAGCGCGCGTCGTGGCCCGGACGATCCGCGACAAATGTGATCTGACCGGCGTAGGAGCCGCTCTCCCTGGGCCGCAATTCGTCAAGAATGCCGCAGAGCGTGCGGACAAGCTCTAGGTTGCTGCGCTCGCTCTCACCGCCGATATTGTAGCTGCGCCCCACCATGCCCTTTTCCACCACCAGCAGAAGTGCGTCAGCGTGGTCCTCGACGTAAAGCCAGTCGCGCACCTGTCTGCCATCGCCGTAGATGGGCAGCGGCTTGCCCGCGAGCGCATTCAGGATCACCACCGGGATGAGCTTTTCGGGGAAATGGTAGGGGCCGTAATTGTTGGAGCAGTTGGTCAGGACCACCGGCAGGTTATAGGTTTCGTGCCAGGCGCGCACGAGGTGATCCGACGCCGCCTTGGACGCGGAATAAGGGCTGCGCGGGTCATAGGGCGTGGCTTCGGTGAACTGCCCCTCGGCCCCGAGCGAGCCGTAGACCTCGTCGGTGGAGATATGGTGAAACCGGAATGCCCCGGGCTTGCCCGCCTTCGTCCAATGCGCGCGCGCGGCCTCGAGCATGTTGTAGGTGCCGGTGATGTTGGTCTCGACAAAGGTGCCGGGCCCGTCGATGGAGCGGTCAACGTGGCTCTCGGCGGCGAGGTGCATCACCGCGTCCGGCGCGTAGGTGGAGAAGATGCGGTCGAGCGCCGTGCGGTCGCGGATATCGGCGTGCTCGAAGGTATAGAGCGGGCTGTCTTCCACCTCGGCGACGTTGTCGGGGCAGGCGGCGTAGGTGAGCGCGTCGAGGTTGACCACCTCGTGCCCGCGCGCCACGGCCAGTCGCACCACCGCCGATCCGATGAAGCCGCAACCGCCGGTGACAAGGAGCCGCATGGTTTATCCCTTCCACTCGAACGGCGAGTCGAATTCGGTGAAGGCGGGGGCGGCGACGTCCTTGTCCGACAGGATCGGGGCCACGTCACCCAAGTCCCAGTCGATCCCGATATCGGGATCGTCGAAGCGCACCGCGCCGTCGCACTCGGGCGCGTAGTAATCGCTGCACTTGTAGATGATCTCGGTCTCCGGCTCGCGGGTCACGAAGCCGTGCAGGAAGCCTTCGGGGATCAGCATCTGCCGCCCGTTCTCGAAGCTCAGCTCCGCCCCGAACCATTGCCCGAACGTGGGGCTGCCGCGGCGGATGTCCACCGCCACGTCGAAAAGTCGCCCGCGCCCGCAGCGCACCAGCTTGGCCTGCGCGTGGGGCGGGGATTGGTAATGCAAGCCCCGCACGGTGCCCACCTCTGCCGAGAGCGAATGGTTGTCCTGCACGAAATCGATATCAAGGCCCGCCTCGGCCATGCGCCTGTGGCTCCAAGATTCTGAAAAGAAGCCGCGGCTGTCGCCGAACCGCACGGGCGTGAGCACCAGAACGCCATCAAGCGGGGTCCGTTCGATCTTCATGCAGGGTCCATCACGCCATTCATCAATGCGCATAGCATTTCAGAAATGCCGACAAGCGACAATCGTGACGATGCGCGGCCACGATACAAGAAGACCCCGGAGCGCGTGTTCCGGGGTCTTCTTGTCCGCCTGTCCCGCCTGCCGGGCTCCATTCACACGTGCCGGTCGACCATCATCTTCTTGATCTCTGCAATCGCCTTGGCGGGGTTGAGGCCCTTGGGGCAGGTCTTGGTGCAGTTCATGATCGTGTGGCAGCGGTAGAGCTTGAACGGGTCTTCCAGGTCATCCAGCCGCTCGCCGGTGGCCTCGTCGCGGCTGTCGATGATCCAGCGATAAGCGTGCAGCAGCGCGGCGGGTCCAAGATACTTGTCGCCATTCCACCAGTAGGACGGGCAGGAGGTCGAGCAGCAGGCGCACATCACGCATTCGTATAGCCCGTCGAGCTTTTCGCGATCTTCAATCGACTGCTTCCACTCCTTCGCGGGCCGATTGGTCTTGGTCTCCAGCCACGGCATGATGCTCTCGTGCTGAGCGTAGAAATGCGTGAGGTCGGGGATCAGATCCTTGACCACCGGCATATGCGGTAGGGGATAGATCTTCACGTCGCCCTTGATCTCGTCCATGCCGTAGATGCAGGCCAGCGTGTTGATCCCGTCGATATTCATCGCGCACGACCCACAAATCCCCTCGCGGCAGGAGCGGCGAAAGGTCAGCGTCGGGTCGATCTTATTCTTGATGTAGATGAGTGCATCCAGAACCATCGGCCCGCAATCGTCGAGATCGACGAAATAGGTGTCCACCCGCGGGTTCTGCCCGTCATCGGGGTTCCAGCGGTAGATCGTGAACTTGCGTGCATTGCTCGCGCCCTCGGGCTTGGGCCACGTCTTGCCGGTGGTGATCTTGGAATTCTTGGGCAGGGTGAATTGAACCATGATCCGTCTCCTTAGAACGTGCGCTCTTTGGGCGCGATCTTCTTGAGGCTGATGCCGCCGGCGTCCTCGGGGGTGATCGGATCCTCGATGATCGGGCGATAGCTGAGGTCCACATCCGTCTCGCCGATCCGCGCGATCGTGTGCACGCGCCATTTCTTGTCGTCGCGCTTGGGGTGATCCTCATGCGCGTGGGCGCCACGGCTCTCGTGCCGGGCCTCGGCGCCGAAGATCGTGGAGAGCGCGCAGGGCATGAGGTTGGTCAGCTCCAGCGTCTCCATCAGGTCGGAGTTCCAGACAAGCGACCGGTCGGTGACCTTGAGATCGGCCACCTTGGCGGCCACGCCCTTCATCTTCTCAACCCCAGCGGCCAGCGTCTCGGAGGTGCGGAAGACGGCGGCGTCGGCCTGCATGGTGCGCTGCATCTCCAGCCGCAGATCGGCGGTCGGCACCGCGCCGTCGGCATGGCGCAGTTTGTCGAAACGGTCGAGCGCGCGGTCGACCTCGGCCTTGTTGGTCGCCGGCACGGCGCTTTCGGCGTCCACCACCTTGCCTGCGCGGATGGCGGCGGCGCGACCGAACACCACGAGGTCAATCAGAGAGTTGGAGCCCAGGCGGTTCGCGCCATGCACGCTTGCGCAGGCGGCCTCGCCCACGGCCATCAGGCCGGGGACCACGGCATGCGGGTCGTCCTTGGTCGGGTTGATCACCTCGCCCCAGTAATTCGCTGGGATGCCGCCCATGTTGTAGTGCACGGTGGGCAGCACCGGGATCGGCTCCTTGGTGACGTCCACGCCGGCAAAGATGCGCGCGCTCTCGGAAATACCGGGCAGGCGCAGGTGCAGTGCCTCGGGCGGCAGATGGCTGAGATTGAGGTGGATGTGATCGCCTCCCGACCCGACACCGCGCCCCTCGCGGATTTCCATCGTCATACAGCGGCTGACATAGTCGCGCGGGGCCAGATCCTTGTAGTTGGGCGCATAGCGTTCCATGAACCGCTCGCCCTCGGAATTGGTGAGGTATCCGCCCTCACCGCGTGCGCCCTCGGTGATCAGGCAGCCCGCGCCGAAAATGCCGGTCGGGTGGAACTGCACGAATTCCATATCCTGAAGCGGCAGACCCGCGCGCGCCACCATGCCGTTGCCGTCGCCGGTGCAGGTATGGGCAGAGGTGGCCGAGAAATAGGCGCGGCCATAACCGCCGGTGGCCAGCACGACCGTCTTGGCGTTGAAGACGTGGATCGTGCCGTCATCGAGCTTCCAGCACACCACGCCGGTGCAGGCGCCATCGGTCATGATCAGGTCGATGGCGAAATACTCGATGTAGAACTCGGCCTTTTCCTTGAGGCTCTGACCGTAGAGCGTGTGCAGGATCGCGTGCCCGGTCCGGTCGGCGGCGGCGCAGGTGCGTTGCACCGGGGGGCCCTCACCGAACTCGGTGGTGTGGCCGCCGAAGGGACGCTGATAGATCTTGCCCTCCTCGGTGCGGGAAAACGGCACGCCGTAATGCTCCAGCTCATAGACCGCCTTGGGGGCCTCGCGCGCGAGATATTCCATCGCGTCGGTATCGCCCAGCCAGTCCGATCCCTTGACGGTGTCGTACATGTGCCACTGCCAGCTATCCGGACCCATGTTGCCCAGGCTCGCGGCGATGCCACCTTGTGCGGCCACGGTGTGCGAGCGGGTTGGAAAGACCTTGGTCACGCAGGCGGTGCGCAGCCCCTGTTCGGCCATGCCGAGTGTGGCACGCAGCCCGGCGCCGCCGGCGCCCACAACTACCACGTCGTAATCATGCGTCTCGTATTCGTATGCGGCCATAATGTCAGTTCCTCACAGCGCGATCTTGGCAAGGGCGAAGAGCCCGGTGGCGATCAGCCCGTAACTCAGGATGGTGGTAAAGATGATTAGCGCGCGGCGGGTGCTGCCGTGGGTGTAATCCTCGATCATGGTCTGTGCCCCGCCCGCGAAATGGCGCAGCCCGAAGAAGATCACGAGGCCGGTCAGGAGGGCCATCGCGGGGTGCGCGAAGGTGGCGAGCACCTCCTCGCGGGTGCCGCCTACGGCACGCCCGAACGCGACGAGGAAGACGGGGATGATGAGCGCGAGGCCCACGCCGCTCATCTTCATGTACCAGAAATGTTCGGTTCCGGTGCCGGACGCGCCCTTGCCTTCGGCGCGTTTGCGTGCGGTGAGATAGCGCATGTTTCCCTCCTCAGACCAGAAGCAACGTGATGACGGTGAGCACGACCGAGCCGATGACGCAGGCCCAGCCGAGGCGTTCCGCCGTTTCGATCTCGAGCCCCTTGCCCGCGTCGAAATAGAGATGCCGCAGCCCGGCAAGGTAGTGATACCACACCGCCCAGAGCGACAGCGTCAGCACAAGGTCACCGAACCACGAGGTCAGTACCGCGTCGGCGGTGGCGAAATAACTCTCGGAGGTTGCGGCGGCGAGGAGCCACCAGACGATCAGCGCCGCCGCCACGATCAGTGCGTTGCCGGTGATCCGCGTGAGGATCGAACTGATCGAGGTCATTTGTGGACGGTAGATTTGCAAGTGAGGGGAAAGCGGGCGTTCAACCTCTGTGGACTCGGCCATGGGGGACCTCCTTGATGTTCGGCGGCGGCACGGGGCCTGCTCTGGCTGTTCCCGTTTTGCAGGGTTTTGCCGCCGCTGTCACCTGTTACAAAGAGGAATTAGCCCGATACGGTCGATTCGCCGCAAAAAATAGCTGTTTGTGATCACGTAAAATCCCGTGTGATCACAATGGCCCGTGCATCGCGCAGCGACTCATTGCCTGGGCAAGCCATTGGAATCGCCGTATCGCCCACGGGCAACGTCGCAAGCGGCGCGCACTTGTGATCACAAAGGCGTCGTTGTTAAGCGTCGCGCTTTTCCAGCGCCTCGATGCGCGCCTTGAGCGCCTCGTTCTCCTCGCGCGCCTTCTGTGCCATCGCGCGCACCGCGTCGAATTCCTCGCGGGTGACGAAGTCGCGCTCGGCCAGCCACCGGTCGATCAGCGACTTCATCGCCGTCTCGGCCTCGGTCCGCGCGCCTTGCGCCACGCCCATCGCGTTGGTCATCAACTGGCTCAGATCGTCGAGCACCTTGTTTCGCGTCTGCATCGCTTGCCTCCGGCGTTTTCACTCCCCCGTGTATATGGCTCCCATACCCCCGATCACAAGGTTGACTTTCCCCGCGTGCGAGAGGCACAGAGACGCATATGCAGGCCGCGATACCATTCCCCGAGATCAGCCCCGAGATCGTGTCGATCACGCTCTTCGGCATGGAATTTGCACTGCGCTGGTATGCGCTGGCCTATATCGCGGGCATCGTCATCGGCTGGCGGATCGTGGTGGCATCGACGCGCCGACCGGTGCTGTGGCCCGGTGACTGCGCGCCGATGGAGCCAAAGGATGTAGAGGACCTGCTCACCTGGGTGATCCTGGGCGTGATCCTGGGCGGGCGGCTTGGATACGTGCTGTTCTATCAGCCGGGGTATTACCTCGCGAATCCTGCCCAGATATTGCAGGTCTGGCAGGGGGGCATGGCGTTTCACGGCGGGCTTTTGGGTGTCGTTCTCGCGGTGGTGCTGTTCTCGCGCTCGCGTGGTATCAACTGGGTGTCGGTGGCGGATGCGCTGTGCATGGTGACACCGGTGGGCCTCCTGCTGGGCCGGATCGCGAATTTCATCAATGCCGAGTTGTGGGGGCGGGCCACCGACCTGCCCTGGGGCGTGATCTTCCCCGGTGCGGCGGCGCAGGATTGCGCGGGCGTCGTGGGGCTTTGTGCGCGCCACCCCTCGCAACTTTACGAGGCGGCGCTCGAGGGGCTGATCCTCGGGGCGGTGCTGCTGTGGTTGGGCTGGCGCCGGGCTGCGCTGCGCCTGCCCGGCACGCTCACGGGCGTGTTCTTTGCGGGCTACGGGGCCGCGCGCTTTCTCGTCGAGTTCGTGCGCCAGCCGGACGCGCAATTCGTCTCGCCCGGCAATCCGCTGGGGCTGGCCTTTCACGTGGATGGCTACGGGCTGACGATGGGGCAGGCGTTGTCACTTCCGATGGTCGCCTTCGGCATCGGCATGGTGCTTTGGGCGCGGCGTCGCGGGCGGACACGACCAACATGACGCCGCTTGCCGCGCAGCTTGCCACGCAGATCGCGGCCACCGGGCCGATGAGCCTCGGCGATTACATGGCCGCCTGCCTGATGCATCCCGAGCACGGCTATTACGCCAGTCGCGATCCGTTCGGTGCGGGGGGTGATTTCGTCACCGCGCCGGAAATCAGCCAGATGTTCGGCGAGTTGGTGGGTCTCTGCCTCGCGCAATGCTGGCTGGACCAGGGCGCGCCCGCCCCCTTCGTGCTGGCAGAGCTTGGCCCCGGTCGCGGCACGCTGATGGCGGACCTGCTGCGCGCCACCCGGGCCGTGCCCGGCTTTCACGATGCGCTGCGCCTCCACCTTGTCGAGACCTCGCCTGTCCTGCGCACGGCGCAGGCGGCGACCCTCGGGCGTGGCGATGTGGCCTGGTGCGACAGGGTTGAGGATCTGCCGGACATGCCCCTCTATCTCGTCGCCAACGAATTCTTCGACGCCCTGCCGATCCGGCAGTTTCAGCGGTCCGGCACCGGCTGGCGCGAGAGGGTGGTCGGGCTGGAGGGAGACGGCCTTTCGCTCGGCATCGGGCCCGAGGCTCCGCGCCCGGAACTCGATCATCGCCTCGGGGACACGTCCGAGGGCGATATTGTCGAGACCTGCGCGCCCGGCACCGTCATCGCCGCGGAGATCGGCACGCGGATCGCGGACAGGGGCGGCGCGGCGCTGATCGTGGATTACGGCGACTGGCATGCGCTGGGCGACACGTTTCAGGCGGTGGCGGGCCATGCGCACACCGATCCTCTCGCCGCCCCCGGCATGGCCGATCTTACCGCGCATGTGGATTTCGAGGCGCTGGCGCTTGCCGCCACCCCCGCCGCGTACTCTCGCCTCTGCCCGCAGGGCACGTTCCTCGCGCGCCTCGGCATCGGCGCGCGGGCCGAGGCGCTGGCACAGGGGCTTTCGGGCGGGGCGCTCGACAGCCACATGGCCGCATTTCGCCGCTTGACCGGCGCGGATGAAATGGGGACGCTCTTCAAGGTGCTGAGCCTCATGCCGCCCGGCGCGGCGCCGCCACCCGGACTGGACCCATGACACTGGAAATCATCACCGCCGACGCACTCGCCCCCCTGCATCACGGGTTCTTTACCCGGCGGGGCGGGGCGTCCTCGGGGATATTCTCGGGCCTCAACTGTGGCCCCGGCTCGTCGGACCAAAGCGAGATCGTCACCATCAACCGCACCCGCGTGGCCGACGCCATGCAGGTCCCGCAGGACCATCTCGTGACCGTTCACCAGGTGCATTCCGCCGACGTTGTGAGCGTCGCTGCCCCGCTCGGCCTGCGCCCGCGCGCCGATGCCATCGTCACCGCCACCCCCGGCCTCGCGCTTGCCGTCCTGACCGCCGATTGCCAGCCCGTGCTGTTCGCCGACGCCGAGGCAGGCGTGATCGGGGCCGCCCATGCGGGCTGGCGGGGGGCGCGCGACGGCGTGCTGGAGGCGACCCTCGACGCGATGGAGGCGCTGGGCGCGGAGCGGGGCCGCATCGCCGCGGTCATCGGCCCATCGATCAGCCAGCGCAATTACGAGGTCGGCCCGGACCTGCTCGAGGATTTCATGGCCGACGATCCCGAGAGCGCACGGTTCTTCGCCAATGGCGCGGGCGACCGCTATCTCTTCGACCTGCCGGGCTACGGGCTCTGGCGCTTGCGCCGGGCCGGGGCAGGGCACGCGGAATGGACCCGCCATTGCACCTACGCCGACCCGGATCGCTTCTACTCCTACCGCCGCGCCACCCACGCGGGCGAGGCAGATTACGGGCGGCTCATTTCGGCGATCCGGCTGTGAGCGCCCGGACGCTTTTCGCGAACACGACCGGCACATTAATGGTCCGTGTGCGGACGCCCCGTTTTTGCGCGGCAACGCGGTGAAACGGTCCGACGCATAGCCGACTACATTGATTCGAAGCCTGCCCGCGCGCCTTTGGTGGCGCACGGGCAGGGGGATTGCGTGTCGCGCTTGGCGTGTGACTTACGTCAACGGCGCGACCGGCTTACATCTGCGCGGCTTGGCGTGCGGCTTTCAGCCAGCCATCGACCGTGTCGCGGTTTTCCTCGATCCAAGCCGAAGCCTGCTGTTCGAGGTCTTCCGGGCTGTCGGCGCCTTTGTTCATCTTCGCGTTCTGCTCGAAGATGTCCTCGATCGGAATACGCGCCTCCTTCAGCAGCGTCTCGGCGGCCGGGTTGTTGTCGAGAAACTCGGAGTTGGCCACGGGCCGGATGTCGTTTGCCGGCCAGCCGAGATCACAGGGCGCTTCGCCCCGGCAGCCTTCGAGTTTGGCCACGGTCGTCTCGTCGGCGAGATTGGCCTGGCTTTCGGGCAGCTTGGTTTCCTTCATCTGCAGCCAGACGACGTCTTTGCCCGGCGTCAGTTCACCCACGGTCCAGTTCGGCGTCCAGGTGTAGAAGAAAATCGGTTGATCGTTTTGGTAACGGCCCAGTGCATCGGCCATCGAGGCAGAGTAGCCCGCCTTGATCGCGTTGAAGTCATCGTCCCAGTCGTAAGCCTCGAAATGGTGCGAAATCACCTTTTCGCAGCCCCAGCCCGGCGGGCATGCGACGAGGTCGGCCTTGCCGTCGCCATTGGCGTCGAAGAGCTGTTGAACCTCGTCCTTGGTCAGGTCCGAGACATACGTGATGTCGTGCTCTTCAGCCGTCTTCTTGTCGATCAGATAGCCCTGAAGCGCGCCGCCCTTGGCGACGTACCCCACTTTTTCGGCACCGCCGCTGAACGCGTCCTCATAGGAATTGTGCAGCGGGAACCAGCCGTTCACCCACAGGTCCACATCGCCGCTCTGCGCGACGGTCTGGTAAAACGGCGGATTGTCCAGCGTGGTGATGCGGGAAACCTCGTATCCCAGCTCCTGGAGCATCTGGCTGTAGACCTCGGCCTGCCACCAGCCGGTGTCCCAGCTTGCGCGCGCCATGTCGATGGTGATGCCCTCGCCGGGCATCTCATGGCTTGCGGCCATGGCGGTGTGCGGCAGCGCCATCATCGCGGTCAGCGCCGCGCCAGTTGTGGTTTTCAGGATCGCCTTCTTGTCAAACATGATGAAAGTCCTCCTTCTCTCGGTATTGGCCGTCCGAGGCCCTGTGTCCGGCGCCCCGGCTGGCACGTCTCGCGACCAGTCCGGCAGCGTGTGGTCGTGAGACGGTTTTTTTACTTAGGGCACGCCGATTTGCTCACGTGGGTGAGGTTGCCGGTGCCCTCTTGCTGAAGAACGATTTCAGCGTCTCCAGCAATCCCGGTGTTCTTGTCGTATTCTCGGACCCGAGCGCCTGCGTGATCCGGTCGAGGATCATGGCAAGCAGCACGATGCCCAGCCCGCCTTCGGTCGCGGCACCAACGTCGAGCCGGCCCAGCCCGGTATAGACGGTCAGACCAAGACCGCCGGCGCCGATGAGCGCCGCGATCACCGCCATCGAAAGTGCCAGCATCAGCGTCTGGTTGAGCCCGGCCATGATCGTGCGCAACGCCAGTGGCAACTGCACCTCCCACAGCACCTGCCGTGGCGAAGAGCCGAACGAGTATGCCGCCTCGATCAGGTCTTCGGGCACCGAGCGGATACCGAGATTGGTCAGGCGGATGATCGGCGGCAGGGCAAAGATGATGGTGGCGATGATGCCGGGCGTCATCCCGACCCCGAACAGCATCACGATCGGCACCAGGTACACGAAGGGTGGAATCGTCTGCATGATGTCGAGCACGGGGCGCAGGCCCTTCTCGAACCGGTCGCTGCGCGCGGCGGCAATGCCGAGCGGTACGCCGACGATGGCGCAGAAAAGCACGGCGGTGAGGATCATCGCCAAGGTTGTCATCGTCTGTGTCCAGACGCCGATGAGATCGACCACCACGAGGCTGACAAGGGTGAACACCGCAAGGCCGCGGCTCGCGACCGCCCATGCCACGAGCGCCAGCGCGATGGTGAAGGCCACCATCGGGATCGCCTGCAACGTTGCGTCCAGCCACTCGAGCACGAAGCTAATGGGCGCCTGCACTGCCTGGAAGAACCCACGGAAATTGGGAACCAGCCAGCCCTTGATGGCGGTTTCGACCCAGGCATCCAGCGGGAGATTGAATAGATCGGATGGTTGCCACATGTGTTTGCCTCCGGTCAGGCCGAAAGCGCGGGCGCGTCTTGCGCGGAGGTCTCCTCCGCGGGCGCATCTCCGCCCTGCGACCCGGTTGTTTCATTCGCAAGAAGATTGAACACAGCTTCTGGCCGCACCACGCCGACGAGGTTGCCATCGGTATCGGTGATGGCAACCGGCATGCCGGAACTACAGGCGGCATAAAGCGTATTCAGCCTTGTATCTGGTTCCGCGGTTGGAACGTTGCGGTGCAGCGCGTTCTCGAGCGCTGTCTCGCCGCGCTGTTCCGCCTCCGCGATGCTTTGACGGGTGACCGCACCTGCGAGCGTGTCGCCCTCCAGAACCGGCAGGCTGTCGCGCCTCAGCTCGTCGAGACGGCGACGCGCGGTGGCAAGGTCATGCGAACCGATTTCCAGCGGTTCGGGCGTCTCCATCACGCGTCGCGCGGAAAAGACCTTTGCCCGGTCAATATCCTGTGTGAAGGCCGCCACATAGTCATCAGCGGGATTGCCGACAATCTCTTCCGCAGTGCCCACCTGCACGAAGCGACCTTCCTTCATGATGGCGATGCGGTCACCGAGGGTCAGCGCCTCGTCGAGGTCGTGGGTGATGAAGACAATGGTCTTCTTTAACTCGCGCTGCAATTCGAGCAGTTCGTTCTGCATGTCGCGGCGGATGAGCGGATCGAGCGCGGAAAAAGGCTCGTCCATGAGCAGGATCTCCGGATCGACGGCCAGGCCGCGCGCCAGCCCCACGCGCTGCTGCATGCCGCCCGAAAGTGCCGAGGGCCGTCGATCCGCCCAGGCCGAGAGCCCGACTTTGTCGAGGGCGGCGAGCGCCCTGTCGCGACGTTCCCCGGCAGGCGCGCCAGCGATCTTGAGGCCGTATTCCACGTTTTCCCGGACGGTCTTGTGGGGGAAAAGGGCAAAGTGCTGGAACACCATCGATACCTTCTCAAGCCTCACCTTGCGGAGCGTCTGGGCATCTGCGTTGTGCAGATCGGTGTCGTCGATGCGGATCGTGCCGTCGCTGGAGTCGATGAGTTTGTTCAGCATCCTTACCAACGTGGACTTGCCCGAACCGGACAAGCCCATGACGACAAAGACCTCTCCCTCCTCCACGGAGAAGTTGACGGATTGAACACCGATGGTCTGGCCGGTCTCGGAAAGAATCTCGTCTTTCGTCTTGCCGTCTCGGACCAGGTCGAGCGCTTGACCGGGATCGTCTCCAAAGACCTTCGACAGGTTTTCAGCAACGATTTTGGTGGTCAAAATTCCTCCTCTGTCAAAGAAGTGTTTTTCAGATTTGGCTCACATCTGACAGTTACATGGTTTCAAGGACGTGCCGATTCAACCGCCCCCTGCCTGATCCCATTTTGTCGAGAAACAGCAGAGATGATTTCCAGGGGTGATCAGCGCCTCCAGTCAACGCCTTCCCAGCTCAGAACATCCCCATTGCCAGGCCGGCGGCCAGCGCCTGACCGATATCGCGGCATTGTGCGAGCTCTTCGTCCGGGATGGTCTTGGGGGCAAGGATTTCCTCGGGGGTCTGGGCGTGCGTGCAGATGATCAGTGGGTCCTGAACCGGGCGTAGCCGCCAGCCCTGCGCGATGCGTGCCGTCTGGCGGGCGGCGTTTTCCCCGTCCGACCCGGCGCAGACCATCTGGGCATAGGCGCGCCCCTCGATCCGGCCCAGAACCGGGTAATAGCAGCGATCGAAGAAGTCCTTCATCACGCCGGAGAGAGCGGCCAGGTTTTCCGGGGCGCAAAAGAGATAGCCATCGGCAGCCAGAAGATCATCCGGTCCGGCCTGGTCGGCTGGTTTGAGCGATGTCTCCGTCTCGTCACGGGCCGCGTCAAAGGCCGCCTCTGCCATTTGCTGGCTGCCACCAGTGCGCGAGTGATAGACAATGAGAAGCCGTGCCATGGCAGAAACGTAACGGCGATGCAGGCCGTTGACCACACGGCATTGGCTTGCTCAGGAGCCGCGCGATGGCCTGGCCGATACCGCTACGCCCGCCGCGTCGGTATCGCCGACATCCATGTGCAGGGTGCAGGTGAGTTGGCCCTTGCGCCGCGCCGCGCTTCACATCGTTGACGCGCTCGCGGAAATGCGAATGGCGGGTGTTGAGTTCGGACCACGTGTTGAGCACGCCGCTGATGGGCTGGGCGCGGAAAACCGCGGCGAAGCGTTGCGCCAACGGCCCGTGGTGAACCACGGGTCGGTTCCTTGTGGCGCCCTCCACGGCCACTTCCCCCGCCCCGCGCGCTCTGCCATACTGCCGCCCAACCCATAAAACAAAGAGCAGCGGCATGAACGATCTTCTCTCGCCCACCCCGAAATCCGATTATGACGCCTCTTCCATCCAGGTTCTGGAGGACATGGAGCATGTCCGCCTGCGCCCGGGCATGTATATCGGCGGCAAGGACGATCGCGCGCTGCATCACATGGTGGCCGAGATCGTCGACAACTCGATGGACGAGGCGGTGGCGGGGCACGCCACCTGGATCGAGGTGGAACTGCACGAGAACGGCCATGTCAGCGTGCGCGACAACGGGCGCGGCATCCCGATTGATCCGCATCCCAAGGATCCGAGCAAGACCGCGCTGGAAATCATCTTCTGCACGCTGAACGCGGGCGGCAAGTTTTCGGGCGACAGCTACCAGACCTCGGGCGGGCTGCATGGCGTCGGCTCCTCGGTGGTCAATGCGCTGTCGGATCACCTCAGCGTCGAAGTCGCCCGCAACCGCGAGCTTTACCGCATGGAGTTTTCGCGCGGGCTGCCGCAGGGACCGCTGGAAAAGGTGGGCGCAGCGCCCAACCGGCGCGGTACTTCGGTCACCTTTCACCCGGACCCCGAGATTTTCGGCTCGCTCAGCCTGAAGCCCGCCCGGCTCTTCAAGATGGCACGCTCCAAGGCGTATCTCTTCTCGGGCGTGGAAATCCGGTGGAAGACCGCCATCGCCGATGGCGAGACGCCGCAGGAGGCGACGTTCAAATTCCCCGGCGGACTCGCCGATTACCTTGGCGAGACGTTGGCCGGCGCCACCACCTATGCCGAGCGCCCGTTTGCCGGGACGGTGGAGTTCGCCGACAAGTATGGCGTGCCGGGCAAGGTGGAATGGGCAATCAACTGGACGCCGGCGCGCGACGGCTTCATCCAATCCTATTGCAACACCGTCCCCACACCCGAGGGCGGCACCCATGAGGCCGGATTCTGGGCCGCGATCCTCAAGGGGATCAAGGCCTACGGGGAACTCGCGAACAACCGCAAGGCCGCGCAGATCACCCGCGAGGACCTGGTCTCGGGGGGCTGCGCGCTGGTCTCGTGCTTCATCCGCGAGCCGGAATTCGTCGGCCAGACCAAGGACCGGCTGGCCACGGTCGATGCGCAGCGCATGATCGAGGGCGCGGTGCGCGACCATTTCGACAACTGGCTGGCGGCTGATACGAAGTCCGCGGGCGCGATCCTCGATTTCCTCGTGCTGCGCGCCGAGGAACGGCTGCGGCGGCGACAGGAGAAGGAGACCGCACGCAAGACGGCGACCAAGAAGCTGCGCCTGCCTGGCAAGCTCGTGGATTGCACATCGAATGCACGCGACGGCACGGAACTGTTCATCGTCGAGGGCGACAGCGCGGGCGGCTCGGCCAAGATGGGGCGCGACCGCAAGACACAGGCGCTCCTGCCGCTCAGGGGAAAGATATTGAACGTGCTGGGCGCAGCAAGCTCGAAACTCGGCAGCAATCAGGAGATCAACGACCTGACGCAGGCGCTCGGCGCTGGGCTCGGTACGAAATTCAACCTCGACGACCTGCGCTATGACAAGATCATCATCATGACCGACGCCGACGTGGATGGTGCGCATATCGCCTCGCTTCTCATGACCTTCTTCTTTACCCAGATGCGTCCGATGATCGACGCGGGGCATCTCTACCTTGCCTGCCCGCCGCTCTACCGGCTGACGCAGGGGGCGAAACGGGTCTACTGCCTCGACGAGGCCGAGCGCGATGCCTGGCTGGAAAAGGGTCTCGGCGGCAAGGGCAAGATCGACGTCTCGCGCTTCAAGGGTCTGGGCGAGATGGACGCCAAGGATTTGAAGGAAACGACGATGGACCCGGCCACCCGCAAGCTCATCCGCGTCACAATAGACGAGGACGAACCGGGCCAGACCAGCGACCTCGTGGAGCGTCTGATGGGGAAGAAGCCGGAACTGCGGTTCCAGTATATCTCGGAGAATGCGCGGTTTGTGGAGGAGTTGGACGTTTGAAAGGGCGAAGTGACGCTCGTGACCTGCCACGGGATTTTTCCTCCACTTGGAACTAGAGTCCGACCCAACGAAGGGACGGACAATGAAGCGATCAAGATTTTCGGAAGAACAGATCATCGGCATTTTGACCGAGCATGAGGCTGGCG
>NZ_PVWS01000036.1:0-28665 GCF_004126395.1 Roseovarius sp. A46
TTGACGGCAGAACCCCCGATCAGGCCTACTTCAAACCGCCGGCGTCCGAAGCGGTAGCGGCATAACCAATGCGGAAATCCACTTAGAAAACGCCACGTAGCTGTTCAGACAAACCGAACCACCTCTTCGACCCGGCCTCCATGTCTGGTCAGACCATTCTCCCAGATTACCACCTCTCCGAAGGTTCGGTGGATGTCTATTCCGATCACGCGCCGCATATGCGCCTCCCTTGTCAGTGACAAAAAGCGGGAGCGGCGGGCGACACGACAACTACGGATTCGCGCTCTCAGCGCAACCGGGCGAGTCGCAGAGGCGGCCAGCTACTAACTCGAGCTCTCGGCTCATGCTATAGGAGCGGCCTGCCCGCACATTCGTGCTCCCGGCGCCTCTGTCCCGGATGGTCGCACCATACACCCTGATCCGAGAATCGAGGCCGAACATTGGCACCGGGATCTTCATACCGGTTACCAACCCGCTGGAGCGCGTCAACAAGGAGATCAAGCGACGGACCAACGTCGTCGGGATCTTTCCGAACCGCGAGGCCGTGATCCGGCTCGTCGGCGCGCTCATGCTCGAGCAGAATGACGAGTGGGCCGTCTCCCGCCGCTACATGCCGGTGGAAAAGCTGACCGCCATGTGCAACGATACCGAAGCGGCGGCGATGATCGCCGCTCAGTGAACGAGCAACACCAGCTATGAAGAAGCAGGTGGAAGCCAGTTCCTACACCACGGCCAGGGGCACTATCCTGTTCCGTCTCCGCGAGTGCCACCGGCATCGAAGTGTTTAGGTTAGTGAGGTGCCCCTAGATTTGTAGACGCTTTGCTTGGTGATTTTGGAACCAAGGAGAAGCGCGGATGTCATCGCAAAATCGGTTTACGGATGAGTTCAAAAAGGACGCTGTGGCGCAGATTGTCGATCGCGGCTATGCGGTCAGCGAGGTGGCCGAGCGGTTGGGTGTGAGCACCAAGTCGCTTTACACATGGAAGGCGCAGTTTGCGACGCCTGCCAAGGTTCGTGAGGCAGGGGCGGATCTGGCCCTTGAGGTGCCCCTAGTTTTCTAGACACCTGCCTCGTTCAGTTTCTGCTGTCTCGCTTCGAAGTCAACGGGCGACAGCATGCCGTTGTTCGTGTGCTTGCGTTTCGGGTTGTAGAACATCTCGATGTATTCGAACACGTCTTGTCGGGCTGCATCTCGAGACTGATAGGTTTTCCGTCGGATGCGTTCCCGTTTCAGGAGTTGAAAGAAGCTCTCGGCGACCGCGTTGTCGTGGCAATTCCCACGTCGGCTCATGCTGGCTTCCAGATTGTGTTGGCGGAGAAACGTCTGCCACTCGCGGCTGGTGAATTGCGAACCTTGATCCGAATGGATCATGACCCGATGCTTGGGTTTGAACCAGACCGGGTTTACCGGAGAGGTTGGAGTTGGTCACTCAGCGTCGATCTTAGCCGTGAGTTCTGCGTTGTAGAAGTTCCTTTCTGCTGTTGCGGGTGAGATATATCCGAGCGGGCCGTATAGGCGTTTTTCATTGTACCAATGCACCCAGTCCAGCGTGTTGGTGATGGTTATGCGGCGGCGGCGCTTTTTGCCCGGAATGCCGATCAGCACTTCGTGGCGATGCTTGGAAATGTCGATGGCGACCAACAGGGTCGGCGCGATAGAATGGGTGGCGGTCATAGCCGGTCTCCTCAGCGGTATGGATGTGCAAAACCACTGTTGAGACCTGAGACCCGGTTATGGCCACACGCTGCGCTATCTGGCGGCTGCGCGCGTGGCCATAACCCGTCGGCAGCCCATTTTCCCGACGTGCTATGGCCATGAATTCCAAGCGAAATTCCATTGGCATGTCGAGGATCTTAGCATCCGCCATGCCTACATCAAGCGCGGTACGCCACAGCTGAACGGTAAGGTGGAACGGTCACACAGGTCGGATGGGCAGGAGTTCTACCAGCTACTCAGCTACAAAGGCGATGTCGATCTCGAAGCAAAGCTGGGCGAATGGGAACGCTTCTACAACTTCCACAGACCGCACGGCGCGCACAACGGAAAGACGCCTTACGAAGCGCTCAGAGAAAAGCTATAATCAACAAACGGGATGTCCCGCGAGCAACCGCACCTTACAAATTTCCACCAACTTCGCGACACGACCCCGTCAGGGACGGCTCGAACCAGAGCGGTTTGGCCACGGCGGCCTTGAGATTGTCCGTTACCCGGCAGTTGATTATGTAGCAATCAGTGAGACGGGCAGACGATTGCCTTGGTCACCGCGCCGAAGATTTGTGCGCGATGCTGAGGCCCTGTGCCCGGGTCGGTCACCGGGATCGTGTGTCCGGCATAATTGATCTGCATCACTGCGCCGCCCATCGGTCGGTTATTACTCCGCCGTTGACACGTCATACAGAAGCTCGGGGTTGCGGTACAGGTCGCGGCGGAATTCGGATGTAACGGCGCGCGCCCGGCTCAGCGCAGCATCTGCGGTTTGTCCATCGTCTTCAGCTTCGGCATCAGCCTGAGTAGATGCTTGGTGTAGTCATGCTGAGGGTCCTCGAACAGCGCTTCGGCTTCCGCGATCTCGCACACGCGCCCGTTCTGCATGACGCCGATACGGTGGCACATCTGCCGCATTACCGGCAGGTCGTGGCTGATGAAGAAGAGGGTCAGGCCAAGCTCCTCCTGCAGATCCTTGAGCAGATTGAGTATTTGCGCCTGGATCGACACGTCAAGGGCGGAGGTCGGCTCGTCGCAGATCAGGAAGCGCGGCCGGGTGGCGAGCGCGCGGGCGATAGAGATGCGCTGGCGCTGGCCGCCGGAAAACTCGTGCGGGTACTTTCGCGCAGCCTCGGCACCTAGGCCGACATGCTCAAGCAGGTCGCCGACTATGCCGCGGCGCTCCTCCCCGCTCGAGGCGAGGCCGTGATGGACGATGGGCTCGGCCACGATCTCGCCCACGCGCATTCGCGGGTTCAGCGAGGAGTAGGGATCTTGGAAGATCATCTGCATCTGGCGCTGGTAGGGACGCCGTGCCCGTCCCGACGCCATATGCGTGATGTCGGTCCCGTCAAAGCGGATCTCGCCCCCGGTGGGGCGGTAGAGTCCGGCGATCAGGCGCGCGATGGTGGACTTGCCCGAGCCGGATTCGCCGACGAGGCCGAACACCTCACCCTCGCGCACGCCCAGCGTCACGTTGTCCACCGCGCGCAGGTAGCGCCGGTTGCTGGGCAGGATCGAGCGGCGCGTCGTGAAGTCCATCTGCAAGTCGTTCAAAGCGACGAGGTCGCCGCCGCGCTCCGACTGTGCCCGCCGGTTCCGCCCGAGCCAGTGATGATCGAGATCGATGCCCTCGAATTCCCGGACCGGGCCCTCGATATAGGTGACGGTCGGAAAGCGGGACAGGCGCTTGTCAGACCGGGGAACGGCGGACATCAGGCTTCTGGTGTAGTCGTGGTCGGGGTCGCCCAGCACCTTTGCGGTCGGCCCACGCTCGACGATGCGGCCTCGATACATCACCGCCACGCGGTCCGTGGTCTCGGCGATCACGCCCATGTCGTGCGTGACGAGGATCACGCCCACGTCGCGCTTGGTGCACAGGCGGCGGATCAGGTCAAGGATCTGCGCCTGGATCGAGACATCGAGCGCCGTCGTCGGCTCGTCCGCTATCACCAGATCCGGGTCCGGGCAAAGCGCCAAGGCGATGACCACGCGCTGCCGCATACCGCCCGAGAACTGGTGCGGGAACTGGAGGATGCGTTCCTGCGGGTTGGGGATGCCGACCTGGTCGAGCAGGTCGATCGCATAGGCCTTCGCCTCCCGTTCGCTCATACGCTTGTGCTCGCGGATCGTTTCCACGAGCTGATGCTCCACCGAGTAGAGCGGGTTGAGCGACGCAAGTGGGTCCTGGAAGATCATCGAGACGGTCTTGCCGCGGACCTTGCGCATTTCCTCGGGCTTGAGCGCCTCGACCCGGCGGCCGTCAATCGAGATCTCCCCGGACGCGATGCGGCCCGGTGGTTCTAGCAGCCCCATGACGGCATTGCCGATGGTCGATTTACCCGCCCCGGACTCGCCCACGAGGCCGTGGATCTCGCCTCGCTTCACGTCAAGATCCACGTCGCGGACCGCAACGAAGCTGCCGCGGCGGCTGGGGAACTCGACCGTGAGCTCGCGGATTTCAAGCAGGGACATCCGATCACCTCAGTTTCGGGTTCAGCGCGTCGCGTAGCCAGTCACCCAGCAGGTTGACCGCGAGCACGAGACCCGCCAGCGCGATGCCGGGGAAGATGGTGATCCACCACTCACCAGAGAACAGGAAGTCCTGGCCGATGCGGATCAGCGTGCCAAGCGATGGCTGTGTGGGCGGAATGCCGACGCCGAGATAGGACAGCGTCGCCTCGGTGATGATGGCGAGCGCGAGGTTGATGGTCGCGATCACCAGCACCGGGCCGGTGACGTTGGGCAAGACGTGGCGGATCATGATCCGGATCGGATGCACGCCGATCACCCGCGCCGCCTGCACGTATTCCTTGTTGCGCTCGACCATGGTGGAGCCGCGCACGGTGCGCGCGTACTGCACCCAGAAGCTCAGGCCAATGGAGACCACCAGTACCCAGAACGCGGATTGCTCGCGCGTCACCTCCATCGCCGAATGGACCGAGCCGTCAATCAGGAGCGCAATCAGGATCGCCGGAAAGGCGAGTTGCACGTCGGCGATGCGCATGATGACCGCATCGACCATCCCTCCGAGATAGCCGGCGACCAGCCCGAGCGTGATGCCGATGACCGCGGCCAGCGCGACGCTTGCGAAGCCGACCAACAGCGAGATTCGCGTGCCGTACATGATCGCCGACAGCAGATCCCGGCCCTGGTCGTCGGTGCCGATCACGAAAGTCTGCTGGCCACCCTCCTCCCACACGGGGGGGATCAGCGAGTCCATGATGCTGATCTTCATCAGATCGAACGGGTTGTGCGGCGCGATCAGGGGCGCGAGGAACGCGCCAAGGAAATAGATCGCGGTGACGATCGCTGCGATGATCGTAACCTTGGAGCGGAGGAAGGAGTGCAGCAGGTCGCTGTCGGCGCCCCGGGCCAAGAGGCCCTTGCGCTCTTCAGGCGGGAGCTGGCTGGATTCGGTCATCCCGCCTCCGACCCACCGCCAACCCGAACCCGCGGATCGACGACAGTGTACAGAATGTCCACGATTAGGTTGATGAGCACGAACAGGAAGGCGATCAGCAGCAAGTATGCGGCCATGATGGGGATATCCACGTTCTGCACCGCTTGGAGGAACAGGAGCCCCATGCCCGGCCACTGGAACACCGTTTCGGTGATGATGGCGAAAGCGATGATGGAGCCGAGCTGAAGGCCGGTGATGGTGATGACAGGGATGAGCGTGTTCTTGAGCGCGTGGCTGAAATAGATCGCACGGGAGGTCAGACCGCGCGCGCGCGCGAACTTGATGTAGTCGGTCCTGAGCACCTCTAGCATCTCAGAGCGCACCAGACGCATGATGAGCGTCATCTGGAACAGGCCCAGCGTGATCGCGGGCATGATCACGGCTAGCAACCCCGATGTGGTCAGAAGCCCCGTGCGCCAGAAGCCGAAATCCACGGTCTCGCCGCGACCGAAGCTCGGAAGCAGATGCAGGTTCACGGCGAACAGGAAAATCAGCAGGATGCCGACCAGGAACGTCGGAAGCGAGATCCCGATCAGCGACAAGGTCATGAAGATCTGCGAGAGCCAGGAGTCGCGATAAATGCCGGTATAAACCCCCATCGGCATCCCAATCAGCAGCGCGAAAATTGCCGAGACGATCGACAGTTCCAGCGTGGCTGGGAGGCGGGACAGGATCAGACTGTCGACCGGCTCCTTGAACTGATAGGAAATGCCGAACTCGAACTGGGCGGCGTTGAGCATGTAGCGCCCGTACTGGACGAGCATAGGATCGTTGAGGCCCAGCCGCTCCCGCAGCGCATCGCGCTCCTCGGGGCTGGTCTCCACGCCGACCATCTGGTTCACCGGATCGCCGATGTAGCGGAACATCGTGAAGGCGATGAGCCCGACCACGAGAAGCACCAGTACGGACTGGCCGAAGCGGCGAAGGATGTAGCCGAGCACGCGAATCTACCTCGTTGCGGTGCGGATGGAAGCTCCCCCGCCGAAGCAGGAGAGCGGTTTCATACCAGCCTTTCGGCCAAGGATGTCACTTCGCAGTCTTCGTCATCCACTTGAACAGCACCTGATTGTCCGCGCGCTGCGTGAGTTCAAGGTCCTTGGACTTGCCCCAAGCCAGCGATTGCTGGTGGAGCGGGATGTGGGACACCTGCTCGTGCATAATGTCGAAGGCTTGGAAGATCAGCTCGTTGCGCTTGTCCTGGTCGTTCTCGACGAGGATCTCGTCGGCCAACGCATCGACATCTTCACTACACCAGCCGCCGAGATTGAACGGGCTTCCCTTGCCTGTCTCGTCGCGGCACCCGGACAGATTGGTCAGGATATTGTAGCTGTCCATCGAGGACGGGGTCCAACCGAGCAGGTAGAAATCGGTGTCGAAGCCGTTTGTGGCCAGCACCTTGCCGAAATACTGCGCCTTGGGTTGCGCGTTCAGATCGATTTTCACGCCGATCTTGGCGAGCATCGAGGCCACCGCCTGGCAGATCGCCTCGTCGTTGACGTAACGGTCGTTCGGGCAGTCCATGCCGACGGTGAAGCCGTCCGGGTAGCCGGCCTCCTCAAGCATCTTCTTCGCGGCCTCCGGGTCGTAGGGGTGCCGCTTGAACTCGTCGCCGCGCTCGTAGAGTAGCGGCGAGATCAGCAGCGCGGAAGGCTCGGACATGCCGCGCATTACCTTCTGCTTGATCGCGTCGATGTTGATGCCTTGGTAGAACGCCTTGCGCACCATCGCGTTGCGGAACGGATTCTCACCCTTGATGTCCGAGGTCGGCAGTTCGTCACGCATCGTGTTGAAGCCGAGGAAGATGGTCCGGAGCTCCGGCCCGATCAGCACGTCGGTGTTCGGGTTCGCCTCAACGCGCGCCACGTCTTGCACCGGTACGGGGTCGACCAGATCGACCTCGCCCGAAAGCAGCGCGGCAACGCGCGTGCTGTCCTGCGCGATCGGGGTGAAGATCACCTCGTCGATATTGCCCGTGCGTTCGTCCCACCAATCCGGATTGGCCTTGTAGATTGTCTTCACGCCCGGTTCATGGCTGTCGATCGTGTAAGGGCCGGTGCCGTTGGCCTCGAACGCGGCCTGGTTGTCGGAGCGGTCGGAGGCGGAGACGACTTCGGTCGCGTTGTTCGCCTCGGCCCACTCCTTGTCCATGATGTACCAGGTGTCCCATTCATAGGGCAGAATCGGGTTGGGCCGCTCCAACACGAAATCGACGGTGTGCTCGTCCACCTTCTCGACCTTCACGCCGTCGGGCAGGCGTGTCTTGAGATCCGAATTCTGCGACTGCACGCGCTTTGCCGAAAAGATCACGTCGTCAGCGGTGAAGTCGTTCCCGTTTTGGAACTTCACTCCCTCGCGTAGATGGAAGCGCCAGCGGGTCGGCTCCACGATCTCCCATTCGGTCGCCAGCGCGGGCTGGATCGACAGGTCCTTGGCCCGCCGTGTCAGCCCCTCGTAGACGTTGCCGAGCTGGCCGAGCGTGAAGGTCTCGTTCAGCGTATAGGGGTCCAGCGCATTGAGCTGGCCCTGAAAAGCCCATCGCAACGTCTCGGCCTGCGCCGCAACGCCGACGGACAGTGTCGCCACGGCCGTCGCGGCCGCAAGTTTTCTCTTCAACATTGGATCTCCTCCCATCCCTCAAGCCGCACCCCGGCGAGACCACGAATACCGACTCGCATCGCCCAATCATTCGCCGCCGAGTGTAGCAACTTCGTCTCGCTACGCTAGACGATCCCTTCGGCCGAATTCAAGATCCCTCGTGCGGCGGTCGGCCCCGGATGGCGCGTGGGAGTAAAAAAGGTCTGGGGATCAAGCTGCGTTGAAGTGGCTGTTTGAAAGTCTGCCATCCAAGACGGCGGCCCTTGCTGCTGCGACCTGATGTGTCCGTCGTCAGATAATTTGGGACGCGTGAGCGGTTTTCCGTTTGGAGGCTCTGGCTCATCCTTGATTGATGTTATGCGTTTTCCGTTTGGTGGCGCAAGCGCCGCTTGATCATGGTTTTCTGTTTGATCTCCTCTCGCTGTTTCAGGATCCGTTCAGCGCGGCCGAAGTAGACATCGGCCGGTGTCAGGTTTCCAAGGCTCTCGTGGTAGCGTTGGTTGTTGTAGTATTCGACGAAGGCCCCGATCTGGCGCTCGAGATCACCGGGCAGGAAGTAATGCTCCAGCAGGACACGGTTCTTCATGGTCTGATGCCACCGCTCGATCTTGCCCTGTGTTTGGGGGTGGTATGGCGCGCCTCGGACATGATCCATGCCCTTTTCGTCGAGATAATCCGCCAAGTCCCCCGCGATGTAAGACGAGCCGTTGTCGCTGAGAAGTCTTGGCTTGGCGACAACGGTCGCGCAGTCACATCCTGAAGCCTCCAGCGCCCGGTCGAGCGTGGCAGTCACATCCTCGGCCTTCATGGTTGCGCAGAGCTTCCAGGTGATGATGTAGCGGCTGTAATCGTCGAGAATGGTCGACAGGTAGAACCACCCCCAACCCAGCACCTTCAGATAGGTGAAGTCGGTCTGCCACAGCTCGTTGGGCCGCGTGGTTTTGTCCCGGAACTCATTGGCCGCCTTCATCACGATATGCGCCGGTGCCGTGACCAGGTCTTCCGCCTTCAGGATGCGGTAAACCGATGATTCCGAGACAAAATACTGCTTTTCGTCTGTGTATTTCACCGCCAGCTCACGGGGTGTCAGATCCTCATGCTCGAGCGCGAACTCGATAATCTCCGCCCGGGTCTCATCCGGGAGGCGGTTCCACACAGACCCCGGATGGGACGGCGTGTCCTTGAGCGCGTCAAGCCCACCCTCGGACCAGAGATCATACCAGCGGTAATAGGTCGTGCGTGGGATGCCGAGCATGGCCAGCGTCTGACGAGCGGGCAGATGCGAGGTTTCGACGGTGCGGATGATCTCCAGCTTTTCCGATGCAGGATACCTCATGCCTCGCACTCCCCATCCCCGATCATGCTTTTTTTGAGCAACCGGTTTTCCAGAGTCAGGTCGGCAACGACCTCCTTGAGTGCAGCCGATTCCGAGCGCAGCTCCTTAACCTCAGGCGATGTCGCCTGGCGGGCTGTATCCCCGGCGAGGCGTTGCTTGCCCGCTTCGAGGAATTCCTTCGACCACGTGTAATACAGGCTCTCGCTGATGCCTTCCCGGCGGCACAGCGCGGCAATACTATCCTCGCCGCGCAGGCACGCCAGCACGATCCTGATCTTCTCTTCCGCAGAATACTGCTTGCGCGTCTTGCGCTTGATCCCTTTGACCAGCTTGTCGGCTGCGTCCTTCGATGTTCCGGATTTCTTGTTCATCTTCGCTCCTTGGTGGCTGCGATGAACCAGAAATCCTCCATTACGAAAACATCAAAGCTGTCCCATAGGCGCTGACGTCAGACAAGACAGTTCGCAGCGCTATTTTCCGACCGAAGGTGAATAGGATATGGAAGACAAGAACAGCTCGACATCTGGCGCGACGGAGGCCACGACCTTGGCGGCGCGCGCCCACAACGCTGGCGACGGCGGGGTCGTGGCCGGTGGTGCGAAGCGCTTTTCGGCGAAACGCAAGCTGGCGGCGGTTCAGCGGCTTATGCGAGGCGAGAGCCTCGACGCGGTCTCTCGGGAAGAGAACGTTCCCGTTCACCGCCTGACGGAGTGGCGTGACAAGGTCCTGATGGGGGCGGAAAGCGCGCTCAAGGAGCGCGAGCGCGACGCACGGGATGAAGAGATCGCGCGGCTGCAGGCCAAGGTGGGCGAGATCACCATGGATAACGAGCTCCTTTACGCCAAGATCGACAAGCTGGAGGGCGGGCGCTCTTTGGCCCGGCGGAGATCGAAGAAATGAGTCGGACGCATTCGATCTCCACCCGCCGTCGCTTCGGAATATCTCGCGTATGCAGGATCTGGGATGCGCCCCGGGCAACGGTATACCGTCGTCGTGGCCCGGCCGCCGGTGGCGGGGCCGCCAATGCGTCGCGCCCACCACGACGGCGCAGCCCAAAGGGCGCCTGCAGTGATGTCGATCTGCTGCTCCACATCTAGGCCGTGATCGCCGCCTCCCCCTTTTCCGGCGAGGGCTATCGCAAGGTCTGGGCTCGGCTGCGGGCGCAATGCGTGCGCACGGCTCCGCGCCGGGTGTTGCGTGTCATGAAGGCAAATGATCTCCTCGCGCCGCCGCGCCCCGTTCAGCGGGACACCCATCCGCACGATGGCACGATCGTCACCGACCGGGTTGACGATGTCTGGGGCACAGACATGACCCAGACGGTCACCACTGGTGAGGGGCGCGCTTATGTGTTCATCGCAGCCGATCATTGCTCGGGCGAATTCATCGGCACCCATGCCTCGTCGAGCGCAAGCCGGTGGGAGGCGCTGGAGCCGGTCCGCCAGGGCGTCACCAGCCACTTTGGCGGTGTGGGGCCGGACGTGGCCAAGGGCCTGACCCTGCGCCACGACCTACTACAACTACCAACGCCCACACTTAGCCCTTGGCGGCAGACCACCTGCCATGGTCTATTGGCTGAGAAAAGACGAAACTCAACCCGATCAACTGGTGCAAAGAGTAGCTCAATTTACGCCATATCCTGTCCAAGAGATGGGGAGTAGCTCACTTCCGCGCTGCCGCGCAGCGTGAGGACAGCAACCTCCTGCCGGTGCCAGGCTTGGCCTCACCACCAGGTCCGAGAATGTCGAGGGACGCGGGAGCTGACACCGCACCGAAACCGGCACCCCGTGACCTCCAAGAGCCCCGTTGTTCAGCAAGCCCCGGTGCTTGTTGCAGAGTCGTTTGATATCGTCATGCTAACCCACGAGGTTTTGCCTGTATTAAACCTCACCTGCTCGAAGGGTGCTGCCTGCACCGCTTCAACTGCCTCGACTCGGGCCAGCTGCGCGCTGGCCCGTTTTTTTGATCGAGCTGGTCCGGTATCATGTAATTGTAACCACTCTCGGAAGTGCCGTGGAAGATAGCGTGCGAACGGGAGTACGACTGCGAGCAATCCAGCTCGTCGCCAACAAAGCATCGCGACAATGCCTTCGGCATGGCGGACGACTTGCGTTGCGGTTGATCCGAGCAGGAGGCCTAAGAGGCCGTCGCCGTGTGATGCCAAGAAGATCAACCGCACCGACCGGACGAGGGGCGTCATCGTGGAGCAACTCGCTCCTTCCTTTGCCGACAAGTCACACGGCAAGAGGATTTTTTCGGCCTTGGCGCTTCATAGATCCATCGCGGTCTGATCGAAGCGAGAATAGACGTCTTGTGCGCAGCAACTGGAGAACAGGAACGGATCGACTACCGATAGGCCAGACCGCTGCCCACGCGCGTTGACTACCCCCATTACCCGCCACGATAATATGGATACGTCGGTCTCCAATCCATTATCCGACCCGGATCGCCCACTTTAACCAGCACCATCGCAACCGGGAGCGCGAATTTCCGCCTTCCGTAAGAAAGTTATAACCAGCGCCGACGCTCAAGATGTCCCTGAGCCTTGCCGACGGCATGACCTTCGTGAATGGCGCCGATCTGGTTTCGCGGCGACATGCAGTCTCCGATGAGAGAAACCTCGATGCCGGCATTGCGAAGGGGCGCCGCGAGCGTGTCGTCGGCGCGACGGAGCGTCGAATATGCGTCTTTCTCTTCGTCATTTCGGATCGTCTCTCTCGTCATGCGATCCAACTTAACAACTGATCCGAATTTCCGCGACCACCTCTAGGAGACGGTGCCGACCGTCAGGGCGCGGTTGCAGGCGGCCTCCAGCCCAGGGCCGACACTCGGCTTCCTTGGCCCACCCCGCTTAACCGGTCGTCGCTGCTTGCCACGGCACAACCCATACGACATGCTCCACGAAATATACGGCAATGAGGCCTTTTACTGACCATGTCCAAGAAGACCCTGAACCAGGCCAATCTCGAAAAGCTGGGCGCAGAGACGCTCGCCGCTCTGATCATGGATCTGGTGCAGGGCAACGCCGCTCTGCAGCGGCGCGCACGCATGGCATTGAGCGCGGCCCAGGGCCCTCGGGAAGTTGCCGCCGATCTGCGCAAGCGCTTTGCCTCGTTGCGACGCGCAACCAGCTTTGTCGATTGGCGCAAGCAAAGGGCGCTGGTGAAGGATCTCGAGGGGCTGTTGGGACTGATCGAAACCAGCATCGCCCCGCAGGACCCGGACGAAGCCTTCGAACTGCTCTGGTCTTTCCTGCAACTGGCCCCCTCGATCCACGAACGCACGGATGACAGTAACGGCTCTATCGGAGATGTCTTTCGTGACGCGGTGGACCTGATCGCGCAGATTGCCCCCAAGGTGTCCAAGGATCGCACCGCCCTCGCTGAGCGCATTCTCGAAGCCGTTGCGGATGCGGGCTACGGCGAGTTCGACGGCATCATTCCCGCGACGGCGGAGATTCTGGGCGAGGAGGGTCTGGAACATCTCAAGGGGATCACGCAGGCTTGGGCCGACGCGCCACCAACCGAGCACGAGCTTGAGCAATACCGCGGCTACGGCCTCATGTCGTCCGCCGAAGACAGCGTGCGCCGCAACAAGCAGGTCACGCGATCAATCATCCTGGCCGATGTGGCGGACGCTCAGGGGGATGTCGACGCTTACATGGCCCGCTATTCCGAAGAACAACTGACCTACGGCACCATCGCCCCCGACGTAGCCCGGCGCTTGCTGGACGCGGGGCGTGTGGACGAAGCTTATGACATTGTCATCCGTTCCCGCGCCGTCGAGGACGGAAAGCCATTCCGAATGTTCCGGTATGATCTCGACAGGGTCTATGAAGAATGCCTCGAGCGGCAAGGCAAGACGGATGAACTGAAGGCCCATCTGTGGGCGACGTTTGAGCATACCCTCAGCGCGATTGCCCTTCGGAAATATCTGACCCTGCTACCTGATTTCGACGACATTGAAGCCGAAGAGGCTGCGCTGGATTTTGCGGAGGCCTATCCACACCTGGGGGCGGCGATCAGCTTTCTCGTGGATTGGCCGGCCCATCAACGCGCCGCGCGCATCGTGGTGGCGCGGGCCGAAAACCTGGACGGAAATTCCTATCACACACTTACGACGGCAGCCGATGCCCTCGAGGCCGAGTATCCGCTCGCTGCCACGCTGATGCGTCGCGCCATGGTTATGGATACGCTGACCGGAGGAAAGTCAAAGCGTTATCGCCACGCGGCGCGGCATCTGGCCGAATGCCACTCCTGCGATGCCGCCATCGAGGATTATGGCGACCATCCACCCCATGCGCAGTTCCTTGAGCGGCTCAAGCAAGACCACCGGCGAAAACACGGGTTCTGGCGCTTGGTCGATGCGTGATTCTGGCCCTCAACCGCCGTTCATGGACCGCGCAGCGAATGGCCGGTGTGCAGCCAAAAGTTGGCGATCGTGCTGGGCATGCTAACGCTGGCTGTGCGCCCCTATGGCAAACGTTCTCTTGTCATCGGCCAGGTTTGTCCCACTAAATTCAAGGGTTGCACGTCCACACAGCGTTAGTTGATATCCAATCTCACGTTGAGAACCCAAGCTGGGGAGCCGCTCATCCGGGTCCAAGACAGAGGCATGGGTCGCGTTCGAGCGTTTCTCGCCGCGGAAGTCCACTTCGGCGTTGCGAGGCTGGCGGGGCGTATCGGGCATCGGCTGGGTCTCGGTCTGCTTTGACTGCTGGTCGGTATCTGCGGAGGTCTCGTCGATCAGTGGCGGCGGGCTGTGCTTTGGCTGGAAGCTCTTCATCGACGCCGAGGCCCTGACCAGGGTGCCGTCCACCGAGAAGTGCTCGTCCGACAGCAGGGGCTTGACCGAAGGGTGCGCCAAGATCGCGGCCATCACCTTGCGCGACATGTCGGTGGTCAGCAGCCGGTCGCGGCTCTCGGTGAACACGGTCGGGACCCAGACCGGATCATCGATGCCGAGCCCGACGAACTACCGGAACAGAAGGTTGTAGTCCATCTGCTCCATCAGTTGCCGCTCCGAGCGGATCGGGAACAGCATTTGCAGAAGACTGGCCCGGATCAGCCGTTCCGGCGCGATGGAGGGGCGGCCGAAATCGGTTTAGAGCGCGGCGAACCCGGCATCCAAGCTTGCAAGCACGTCGTTCACGATCTGCCGGATATTGCAAAGCGGATGACCCGAAGGAACCCGCTCCTCAAGGTCCCCACATAGCTGAACAGCGATCCGCTCGCCTCGTCCGTCCCGCGCATCGTCGCACTCCGCCACTGCCGTGCCGTAGGTGAATCATGTTCTCGAAACCGCGTCGAGACCGGCCTTTTTCAGCAGCTTGTTAGACTAGGCCGCCAACTGGCTCAAAACCCTGACGACGGACAGTGGACATAACTGTCCAATAGGTTTATTATCTCCTTTAAGCCAAGTCAGGGGGGGGCATTATGAAATCGCATTATCGCGTTGTGGTTATCGGGGGCGGTGTCGTTGGGGCATCCGTCGTCTATCATCTTGCAAAAATGGGGTGGACGGATGTCTGCCTCGTCGAACGGTCGGTTCTGACCGCCGGGTCGAGCTGGCATGCGGCTGGCGGTTTCCATGCCCTGAATGCGGACCCAAACATTGCGTCCCTGCAAGCCTACACGATAGACCTGCTTTCCGAGATCGAAGAGGAAAGCGGACAGTCGGTCGGTATGCACATGACGGGCGGCATGACGCTCGCTGGCACGCCCGACCGTTGGGAATGGCTGCAATCGGCTTATCGCACGTTCCAGTCCATCGGCATTGAAGATGTGCATCTGATCACCCCTGAAGAGGCTGCGGACCTGTGCCCGATCATGTCGCCACACGGCATCCTGGGAGGCATGTGGGCCGAGCGCGAGGGTTATATCGACACGACAGGCACGGTCCATGCCTATGCCGGTGCAGCCAAGAAGTACGGGGCCGAGGTTATCGAGCACAATCGTGTGCGGGAGTTGAACCAGACCAGAGACGGCTGGGAAGTCGTCACCGAGAAGGGAACGATCCAGGCCGAGCATGTGGTCAATGCCGCGGGCCTGTGGGCCAAGCAGGTCGGCCGCATGGCCGGAATCGAACTGCCGGTATCCCCGCTCAACCACCATTATCTGATTTCTGACACGATCCCCGAGGTCGCCGAACTGGACAAGGAATTGCCGCTGGTCGTGGATCTTGAGGGGTTCACCTACATGCGTCAGGACCAGAAAGGGATCCTGCTGGGGATCTACGAGGTCGATCACGAACATTGGATGATGGACGGCGCGCCCTGGGAATACGGGTTCGAATTGCAGCAGGAAGACCCGGATCGGATCGAGAAAGAGCTGATCCTTGGGTTCGAACGTTATCCTGCCTTGCAGCATGTCGGCGTGAAAACCTGGGTTAACGGGGCCTTTACTTTCTCACCGGATGGCAATCCGCTTGTCGGCCCAGTGCGCGGCAAGCCCGGGTATTGGTGCGCCTGCGCCGTCATGGCCGGGTTCCTGCAAGGTGGGGGCGTCGGAAAGAGCCTGGCGGAATGGATGATCCATGGCGAACCGGAGGCGGATGTGTTCGGCATGGATGTCGCCCGCTATGGCGATTTTGCCGAGAACAAGCAGTATATCAAGGAAACCACGGGCCAGTTCTATACCCGGCGTTTCGTGATGACCTACCCCAACGAGCAGCTGCCCGCCGGACGCCCGATGAAGGTCTCACCGAGCTATTCCGACATGTCCGCCGCCGGCGCCCGCTGGGGGGCGAGCTATGGCCTGGAACTGCCGCTCTACTTCGCTCCGACACCCGCGTTCGAGGAAACGCCCACGCTGAAACGCTCGAACGCGTTCCCGATCGTTGCACAGGAATGCAAGGCAGTGCGCGAGGCGGCCGGGCTTCTGGATATTTCCGGCTTCTCGCGGTTCGAGGTGACAGGCCCCGAGGCGGAAGGCTGGCTGAACTGGATCATGGCCTCGAAGCTGCCAGATCCAAGGCGCGCACGGCTTGCCCCGATGCTGAGCGAGACCGGCAAGCTCAAGGGCGACCTGACGATCATGAACTGGGGCGACGGCAGCTATTGGATCATGGGGTCGTATTATCTGCGTGAGTGGCACATGCGCTGGTTCGAGGACCACATGAAGGATGGCGTTGCCATCCGCGATATATCGGATGCGACCGTGGGCTTCGGCATTGCGGGTCCCAATAGCCTCGAGATGTTGAAACAATTGACCGACGGGTCACTTGACCAGTTGCCCCTCATGGGTTGCGGAACGTTTGATTTCGGGTTGATCCGGGCCAAAGTCGGGCGGTTGTCGGTTTCCGGTGAGGCGGGCTTTGAAATCCACTGCTCGGCACTGGAACATATCACCCTGCGCAAGATGCTCCTGGAAGCCGGGGCCAAACTGGGGCTGCGCGAAGTCGGCTTCAATGCGCTGCTGTCGCTGCGACTGGAAAAATCCTTCGGTATCTGGTCGGCGGAGTTCACCCAGGGCTATACTCCGGCGCAGACGGGCATGGACCGTTGGATCGACTGGGACAAAGGCGATTTCGTTGGCCGCGCGGCCGCCTTGGCCGAGCGCGACGGCGGGGAGCCGAGCGAGTTGATCGTCACGCTCGAAGTCGATGCCGATGACGCCGACGCCAGCGGGTTCGAGCCGGTCTGGAAAGACGGCAGGCGCGTTGGGTTCATCACCTCTGGAGGCTATGGCCACACCGTTGGCAAGTCGCTGGCGATGGCGATGCTGAACCGCGACAGCGCCGCCGAGGGGACCGAACTGACCACCCATATCGTTGGCCAGGAGCGCGCGGCGCGGGTCATCGCCCCGTCGCCTTATGACCCGCAGGGCAAGGCGATGCGCGGATGACACGCACGGCGGGCGAAAAGGACCGGCGCGGGCGGCGGCGGCGCAGCAGCGCCGCCGGGGGCCGTTCGGCGCGCGTGGTGAACTACAACCAGTTGCGCAACCCGTTCACGCTGCAAACCGTGTTCTCGCAGGACGAGGTCGAAGCGATCCATACCGAGGCGCTTTCGGTGCTGGAAGAGCTGGGGGTCAAGGTTCTGCTGCCCGAGGCGCGTGCGCTTTTTCGCGCGGCCGGGGCGCGTATCGACGATGAGACCGAAATGGTTCATATCGGGCGCGAAATCGTCGAGGCGGCACTGGCGAAGGCCCCGCGCTCGATCCTTTGCCGCGCCGGCGCGCCCGCGCGCGATGTGACGCTGGAATTGGGCAATCTGGCCTTTCTTCCGGGTGCAGGAGCGCCCTATGCAACCGATCATGAACGCGGGCGGCGAACGGCGACGGGGCAAGATTTTCTCGATCTGCTCAAGCTGACGGATCATTTCGATGTGCTGCACATGATCCCGCCCCTTGTCGAGCCGCAGGACGTTGCGCCCGAATTGCGCCACTACTTCACGATGCAAGGGCAACTGGGACTGACGGACAAACTGCCCTTTGTCTTTGCGTGGGGCACGCCGCAGGTGACGGAAAGCTTTGAAATGCTGCGCGATTTCCGCGGTCTGTCGGATGACGGATTGGCGGCGGAGCCACATTGCTATACCATCATCAACACCAATTCCCCGCGCCAGATCGACATACCGATGGCGCAGGGGCTGATAGATTTCGCCCGCTACGGGCAGATGTCCGTCGTGACGCCCTTTACGGCGATGGGAGCGATGGCACCGATCACCGTGGCCGGTGCGCTGACCCTCGGCCATGCCGAGGCCCTCGCGGCGATCACGCTCGCCCAGCTTGCCGGGCCGGGGGCGCCGGTTTGCTATGGCACGTTCACCTCGAATGTCGACATGAAATCGGGCGCACCCGCTTTTGGAACGCCCGAACATTTCAAGGCCTCGCTCGGGGCGGGACAGTTGGCCCGGCATCTTGGCCTGCCGTGGCGCTGTGCCAGCGGATCGGCGGCAAATGTCAACGACGCACAGGGCGCGCATGAAACGCAGTTTGGTCTGTGGGGCTGCCTGTTGGCCGGTGCCACGATGGTCGTCCATTCGGCGGGCTGGCTGGAGGGTGGTCTGACGGTGTCGTTCGAGAAGCTCATCACCGATCTGGAAGCGGTGCAGATGATGGCCGAACTCTGCGCACCGACCACTGCGGGAGAGGATGACATTGCCCGCGATGCGCTAAACGCAGTGCCGCCGGGCGGACATTTCTTCGGTTCCGCGCACACCATGCAGCGATATCAGACCGAGTTCTACCAACCGTTTGTCGCGGATTTTTCGAACTATGGCACATGGAGCGAGCGCGGCGCTCTGAGCGCGTCGGAACGGGCGGTCGGCATCTGGAAACAAATCGTCGAGGATCATCGCGCCCCGAAAACCGCAGACCCCGGCAAGCTGGACGGGCTGAGGGCATATGTGGCAAAGCGTAGCGCAATGGGCGGTGCTGCCCCTGTTAGCTGAGGATGCCATGACAAGACCGATCCAGACACTTTCGACGAATGAAGAGACGGCCAGTGCCGGCAACGTGAAGGTCACGCGAGATGACTGGCTGGAGGCGGCGATGGAGCTGTTGGTGCGTCACGGTGTGTCCGAGGTCAAAATCCTGACGCTGGGCAAGAAGCTGAATGTCTCTCGATCAAGCTTCTACTGGTATTTCCAGAGCCGCAAGGACCTGCTGAACCAGTTGCTTGCAGAGTGGAAGCGCAAGAACACGGATGTTGTGGTGCGGTACGCCGAGATGCCCGCTGCAACGATCACCGAAGCCGTGTGCAACTTCTTTCGCTGCATCATCGCGCCGGACGGGTTCGATTACCGTCTCGATTTCGCCGTGCGGGAATGGGCGCGGCGCGATGCCAGGGTGAGCCAGGTCATCGCGCGCAGCGACGAGATACGCCATCAGGCGCTCACGCGGATGTTCGAACGGTTCGGTTACAGCCCCGAAGATGCCGATATCCGGGCCCGCGTCCTCTATTACCAGCAGATCGGCTATTACGCACTGGAACTGTCCGAGACGCTCGCGACACGTGTATCGCGGGTCGAGGGCTACCTGAAATGTTTCACCGGGGTAGAGCCCTCTCAACAGGAGATCGACTCCTTTATCGAATTTGCCCGAACCGTGGAGCAATCATGAAGCGTTACTCCGCCTTTTCACTGGCCACCGAGGGGCTTCGCGCCCACCGCGGATGGCGCCCGGCATGGCGCAAGGCCAAGCCGCGAGAGGCCTATGATGCGATCATCGTCGGTGGAGGCGGGCACGGTCTGGCCACGGCCTATTACCTGGCCAGGAACCACGGTATGCGCCGGGTCGCCGTGCTGGAAAAGGGCTGGATCGGAGGCGGCAATACGGGCCGGAACACGACCGCGGTGCGCTCGAACTATTTCTACCCGGAGAGCGTGGCCCTCTATGACCTCGCGCTGAAGCTCTACGAAGGGCTGTCAAAGGAGCTGAACTTCAACGTCATGCTCAGCCAACGGGGGATGCTGATTGCGGCGCATACGCCGATGCAGATGGAAATCTGCACACGCATCGCCAATGCGATGCAGATCAACGGTGTCGATGGCCAGCTGATCGGTGCCGAGGAAGCCCTGCTCCGGGCCCCGCTGCTGAATCAAACGGCCGATGCGCGCTACAACTGCATGGGCGGTGTCTGGCAGTCACGCGCCGGTGTGGCACGCCATGATGCCGTGGCCTGGGGGTATGCCCGTGGTGCCAGCGACATGGGCGTGGATATCATCGAGGGCTGCACCGTCACCGACCTGTTGATCGAGGGCGGCAGGATCACCGGCGTCGAAACCGACATGGGAACGATCCGGGCCGACCGCGTCGGCCTCGCGGCAGCGGGGGCAACGCCCGGCCTCGCGGCCATGGCCGGGGTGCGTTTGCCGATACATAACTACGCCTTGCAAGCTTTCGTCTCCGAGCCGGTCAAACCGATGCTGGATATCGTCCTGCTCTATCTGGGCACGGGGACCTATGTATCGCAATCGGACAAGGGCGAGCTGGTGATCGGCGGCGGGCTCGACCGAGTGCCGACCCACGGGCAGCGCGGCAACCTGCCATCTCAGGAAACCGTGCTGTCCGGGCTCTTAGAAATGTTCCCGGCCTTTGCGCAGCTCAAGCTGCTCAGACAATGGGCCGGCGTCGTCGATGTGGTGCCCGACAGCTCCCCCGTGATCGGCCCGGCCGGCCCCGAGGGGCTCTACCTGAATTGCGGCTGGGGCACCGGCGGGTTCAAGGCCATCCCGGCAGGCGGGTGGCTGCTCGCGCATCTTCTTGCAAAGGGGCAGCATCACGAGATCAGCCGCCCCTTCGATCTTGATCGTTTTGCCCGGGGCCGCCTCATCGACGAAGCGGCGGGATCGGGCATCGCCCACTGACAGGAGAGCCGATATGCAGATTTTCACCTGTCCCTTCTGTGGTCCGCGAGAGGAGACCGAGTTTCACTTTGCCGCCGAGGCGGGCAAGCACCGCCCGGAACCGGCAGAAGAGACCTCGGATACCGACTGGGCGGATTACCTTTACATGAACGACGCGCCGCGTGGCCCATCCTCCGAGGTCTGGGTTCACGTGACATGCGGTGAGTTCTTCCTGATGACCCGGGACACGGTGAGCCGTGACATTCTGGACAGCACAGCATTGCCTGGGCGAAACGAATGAGCGGATGGCGTCACGACAAAGCTGGGGATGCGATTGATCGAAATTCCCCGCGTTACTTCAGCTTCGATGGCAAACCGCTCTCGGGCTTTGCCGGGGATACCCTTGCCTCGGCCCTGCTGGCTTCGGGGACGCAGGTATTGGGGCGCAGCTTCAAGTATCACCGCCCGCGCGGGCTATGGGGGTTGGGAGGCGAAGAGCCGAACGCCATCTTCGATGTCACCGAGAACGGCCGAACCACCCCGAACACCCGCGCAACCACGGAAAGCTTGCGCGACGGCATGGCGCTCGGCTCGGTGAATACGGCGCCGGATGCCCTGCGCGACCGGGGTGCCATCCTTGACCGTCTAAACCGGTTCCTGCCCGGCGGGTTCTATTACAAGACCTTCATGGCCTTCGGCTGGATGCGGTGGGAGCCGATGATCCGCAGGATGGCCGGGCTTGGGCGGCTCGATAGCGGGCACCGGCCCCCGGCCGATGGCCCACAGGTCAATGCCGCTTGTGATCTGCTGGTCATAGGCGCGGGGCCTGCGGGGCTGGCGGCGGCGCGGGCCGCTGCGCTGGCGGGACGAAAGGTCTGGCTTGTGGATGAGGCCGCCGAACCGGGCGGCAGCCTGCGCTGGCGGGGCGGCGAGATCGACGGAAAGGACTGGCGCGACTTCCTGCGTGAAACATCCGATGCGGTTCAGACCGCCGGGGGGCGTATCCTGACCGAAACGACCCTCTGGGGCGCGTTCGATCACAACCTCTTCGCAGCCTGGGAGCGTCGCACCGGCGCGCCTGATCGGCACTGGCGCATTCGTGCCGGGGATATCGTTCTGGCCGCTGGCGCGATCGAGCGCCCACTATGGTTTGCCAATAACGATCTGCCGGGCGTCATGTCGGCAGAGGCCGCGCTGCATTACTTGGCGCTTTACGGCGCGGTTGCGGGCCGGAAAATCGTTCTGGCGACAGGCAGTGACGCCAGCTATCCGGTGGCCGAGGCCCTGGCGCGTGCGGGCTGTGCGGTAACGCTTGCCGATGCGCGCGAAACACCGCCGCCCCCGCCGGACGGCGTGCATCATCTGACCTCCGCAAAGCTGACGCGGGCCGAGGGCAAGCGCGCCGTGCGCTCTGTCGTCGTGAATGGTCGGCGCCACGAGGCTGATACGGTGCTGGTTTCGGGCGGGTATACGCCGTCTGTGCATCTGCATTGTCAGGCCGGTGGCAAGCTGGATTGGGATGCCGGATCGGACTCGCTCGTGCCGCGCCCGGGCACGTCGAAACTGCGCGTTGCCGGGGCCGCCAATGGCGCGTTCGGCCTGGCCGAAGCCCTGGCGCAAGGCCATCTTGCAGGTGGCGGCGAGGGCAATGCTCCGCAGGCCCCGGCCGGAAACTGGCAGCTCGCCGCGATGCGCCCTGATCCGGCCCTGCCCGGGCGGCAATGGATCGACCCGCAGAATGACGTGACTCTGAAAGACGTGAAGCTCGCCGAGCAGGAGGGTTATGGTTCGGTCGAGCACCTAAAGCGCTACACAACGCTTGGCATGGCAACCGATCAGGGACGTAATTCCAACTTTGCCGGGCTGGCGGCCATGTCGGAACTCACTGGCCGCAGCATTCCCGAAACCGGCACCACGACATACCGCCCGCCCTTCGCACCCGTGCCGCTCGGGGTGATTGCAGGCCCGCGGCGCGGCGCGCTGTTTAATGCGCCCAGGCGGCTGGCGCTGGAAGATGAACACCGGGGGCACTCCGCCGGTTTCCGGGAATATGGCGGCTGGCTGCGCCCATCGGCCTATGGGCCAGAAGACGAGGCCGACCTTGCGCAGGCCGAGGCGCGGGCAGCCCGCGAAACCGCAGGGATCTACGACGCCTCGCCACTGGGCAAGATCGAGGTGATCGGCCCCGGCGCGGCGGAGCTGTTGGATTACTGCGGCTATGTCCGTCTTTCGACCCTGAAACCGGGGCGCGCGCGCTACGGGTTCATCCTCGGCGAATCCGGCATCGTGCATGATGACGGCGTGGTATTCCGCCTGGCCGAGGATCGGTTCATCGTTTCTGCGTCATCCTCGCATGCGGCCAGCGTGCGGATGATCCTTGAAGAAGTGCGACAGGACGTTTTCGACCCGTCGCGCAGCTTTATTCATGATGTCACTGCCGGGTTCGTCACCTTGTCGGTGACCGGGCCCAAGTCCCGCGACCTGCTGAAAGCGGCCGGGTTGCCGGAGCAGATATGCGACGATGATGTCATGGCGCATATGTCAGTCATGGAAACCGACTGGAACGACCATGCACTGCGCGTCGCAAGGGTCAGCTTTACCGGTGACCGCTCCTATGAACTCACCGTGCCTGCCCGCCATGGCGCGGCGCTGCATCGGGCGCTCGACGCGGCCCGCATCGAGGTTGACGGGAGGTGGATCGGCATGGAAGCGGTGATGATCCTGCGGGCCGAAAAGGGGTTCATCCTTGTCGGCAAGGACACGGACGGTTTGACCATGCCGCACGATCTGGGATGGGGCGGCCCGCGTGACAAACGGACGGACGAGTATCTCGGCCGCCGGTCGCTGTTCACGTCCGAGGCGAAGGCCGATAACCGGCGGCAGCTCGTGGGTCTTGAGATTGATGGCGATACACCCTTGCCGACAGGGGCGCATCTTGTACCTCTCGGCGAAGAGCGGCGCTCGCTCGGCTTCGTCACATCGAGCTATTTCAGCCCGACACTGAACCGCCCCGTGGCGCTGGCGCTGTTGGAAAACGGGCGCGCGAAGATCGGCGGCGAGGTCGGCACGTTCCACATGGGCGAAACCGGCCACGCCAGGGTCTGCCCCAGCTGCGCGCTTGATCCAGAATGGGAGAGACTGAATGCGTGAACGTGACTGGAGCAACCCCTCCCCGGCTCCCGGCGACAGGATTGAGGCTGAGGGGCTTGTCCTGAGCTGCTTGCCGCCCGGCGGCGCGGCCCTTGTCTCCGGCGATCTTGAAGCGGCGATATCCGCGCAGGCAAAGGGCGCCCCAATGATCGGGCTGTTGGCGGACCTTCCCGCAACCGGGAGTTTTGCCCTGCGTATCGCGCGAGATCGGGCGTTGCTTTGCACGCCCGAGCCACTGGGCTCCGAGGCAGGCTGGCACGGCGGTTACGCGCTGAGCGCGGCGGACGATCTTTATGTGATGATCGACATCGCGGGCGACGCGGACGGCACGTTTCTGGGCAGTTGCATGTCTGCGCAGGCGGGCTCGGCCTCTGCCATGACGCTGTTTGCCGAGAAAGCCTGTCTCGTGGCGCGCTCCGGGGATGCGGTACGCGTCTGGGTGCCACGGCCGGATGCTGCGGAAGTCTGGACGCGACTTGGCCTGTTGTCCAGGGCGTAACCCCGGATGGCAAGAGGGCTACATAAGGTCCAGCAGACGTGGAATTGTCAGCGACAGGCCGGGCAAGAAGGTGGTCAGCAGCATCACCGGCAGGGCCACGAACCCGATCAGCCCGAATGCCGGAGCGACAGCTTGCAGGATCGGAACCCGGCAAATCTTGCATGACAGGAACAGCGTGGGGGCCACTGGCGGGCTGTTCGCGCCGATCACGACCGAACAGGCCACGATCGCCGCAAAATGCACCGGGTCAACCTGATTGGCAACCATCAGCGGCAGGAACAAGGGGGCGATCACGACCGTGACCGACACATCGTCCATCAAGGCCCCGGCGATGATCAACACGAGATTGACCATGAGAAGCACCCCGATGGGGTTGGTGATGACAGATTGAATTGCCTCGGTCATTTCCTGCGGAATCCGCTCGAACGACAGGATGCGCGAAATCATGAAGGAAAACAGAAGGATCAGGATAATCGAGCCCGTGGTCTCGGCAGCCTGAACCACGCTGCGCCCGAGACTGCGCCAGGTGAGTTCGCGATAGATCACTCCGCCCACGACAAGGGCGGCCACGACGGCGACGGCGGCGGCTTCGGTCGGGGTGAAGATACCGCCGTAGATGCCGCCCAGAATGATGATGGGAAGCGACAAGGCAGGCAGCGCCTTGAGCGTCACGCGGCCGAAACTCTCGCCGCTGCTTGGCTCCGGGGGCTCGACCTCGTCAAAGGCTCGCCCGACCAGAAACCGATTATACAGGATAAGCCCGATAATGAGGATGATCGCCGGGCCAATCGTAGCGGCAAAGCACGCTGCCACCGATTGACGCGTCACCACGGCGAAGAGGATCATGGTGATCGACGGGGGGATCAGGATGCCCAGCAGCGACGAAATTCCGAGCAATGCGGCGATGCGCCCGCGAGGGTAGCCGCGTTCGGCCAGCGGATCGGTCATGATCGAGCCGATCGAGGCGATGGCCGCCGTTGCCGTGCCGGAGATCGCGCCAAAAATACTGGAGGACAGCACCATTGCGGTGCCCATGCCGCCCCGCCCGGTGGCAAGCCGGCTGACGAAGGCGATGATCCTTTGAGCGATACCGCCGGACTGCATCAGATAGCCGGTAAGGATGAACAGTGGCAGTGCCAGCAGGACCACCGAATTGAGAGAGCGGAACCCTTGCAGCATCAGCGTGTTCAGGTTCGCCTCATACACCCAGGTCAGATAGGCAAGCACACCCGCAAAGGACCAGGCGACAGGAAGCCCCAACCCCATCAGGATGATTAGCAAAGGAAGGGCGATCAGAGCATACATCTGAGGTATTCCATGAGTTTCAGCGCCGTTTCAGGCGGAACAGGGCATCGATCGCATCGCGCAGTGCATAGGAAAAGCACCCTACGGCGGCAACGCCGATGGCAAGCTGGGGAATCCAGAGCGGAATCTGGTAGGCTGGTGTGCTTTGCGGTCGTTTCATGCCCCAGGTGAACATGTAGTAGGACCAGACGATGAAAAATCCTGTGACCACTATCGTCAGGACCGCAATAAGCAGGTCATGCGCGGCCTTTTTTTGCGGGTCGTTCATGTTGCCCGCGATCCAGTCCACCGTAAGGTGTTCGCGCTTGCGCGAGGCGATCACAGCGCCGGTCATGTAAAGCGCGACCGCCGCCAGTGTTATGAGTTCGTGCAGGCCGACAACCGACAGGCCCAACACGTAACGGGCAATGACCAGAAAGAACATCAGCCCGGCTACTACGATGGACGAGGCCACCGCAATCGCACTCAGGGCGCTTGCGATGGCCTCTCCTATGGATTTGACGAGAGACAAGCTCTTATTGCCCGCCAGCATTCTCACGGATCGTATCCATGATTTCGCTGCCGATGCGTTCTTCCATCAGCGGCCAGACCTCTGCACGGACCTTCTTGGCCATCTCGGCAAGCTGTTCGTCGGTGGGCACGACATATTCCATACCAGCTTCCTGGGCCTTATCGATATAGTATTGGTCACGCTCCCGCGCCTGTTCGAAGGCTTCGCTCATGACCGTCATGGCCGCCTCCCGAACGACAGCGCGGTGCTCTTCCGACAGGCTCTCCCAGGATTGGCTGTTCATCGCGATCACGCCGGTTACGAACTGCATCTTCGTGTGGTTGTAGTAATCCAGCACATCGCGGAAATACTCGTAATCCCAGTAGATGATATTTGCACCGTCGCCGTCGACCACGCCGGTCTGAATCGCCGTGAACACTTCGCTCCAGTCGATCGTCGCCGTCTGATAGCCAAGCGCCTGGACCGACTCGGCCATCGGGAACATCGCAGGCACGCGGATCTTGAGATCGGCGGCCTCTTCTTCGGTCATGGCGTATTTGTTGGCCGACGCGACCCCGTTGAAGCCTTCGGGCCAGGGGCCGAAGAACTTGAGCCCGAGATCGTCATAGATGCCCACCAGCATGTCGTTGACCCAGCCGCCAGGTTTGTAGGCCTCGAAGGCCTCTTCCCAGCTGGTGACCATGTAGGGTGTGAACAGAACGCCGAGGCGTTCGTCATAGGCAGTGATCGGCCAGTTGATCATCATGTCAATGTCGCCGGCAACGAACAGGTCGAAGACTTCTGCCTGGCTGCCCAGTTCGTTTTGGTAGAAGACATCAACCTGCACTTCGCCATCGGTACCTTCTTCGATCAGTGTCGCCCAACGATCCATCGCGTCACCCGACGGCGATCCCTTGGCGCCGGAATCAGTGGCAAGCTTCAGTTCGGTCTGGGCCAAGGCCGGGGACATGGCAAGCATCGCGGCTGTCGCACCCAAGGTCATTATTTTTCTGAAAAACATTTGCTCTCCTCCTGTTGGCAGGCCGGTTGACAATCAAGCGGCTACGTTAGGTTCAAAAAAAAGTGGACATAAATGTCCATTGTTGTCAATCAGCACATCGGAAGGTTTTTTGTTGATTTCCACCCAGAAGTGACCCGGGTAGCGGCATAAGGAAAGTCTGAACAAAGAGGTGGTCCTGCTTTTTCGACCAGAATGCAGGACCACCTCTCAACTTCTTGCGCAGAACAGGCTGCCCCGCTCCATCCGCCCCGTGGGCCTGAAACACATTCAGAGGTGGTCGCGGAAATTCGGACCAGTTGTTAAGGTGGATCGCATGACGAGAGAGACGATCCGAAATGGCGAAGAGAAAGACGCATACGCCTGAGTTCAAGGCGAAGGTCGCGCTTGAAGCGATCCGCGAAGAGATGACGCTTGCTGAGCTGTCGAAGAAGTATGGCGTGCATCCGAACCAGATCAGCACATGGAAGCGTGCGGCGATCGAGAACATGGCCACGGCGTTCACCCGGCGTGGTGCTGATCCCGGGAAGGGGAACGAGGCGGAGATCGAGAAGCTGCATTCGAAGATCGGGCAGCTGGTGATGGAACGGGATTTTTTAGCGAATGCCTCGGTTCAACTGCTCGGGACGCGAGGCAAAAAATGGTGAGCAAGGATCATGAACTGAGCCAGCGGCGGCAATGCACGCTGCTGCAATTGTCGCGCTCGACGCTGTATTATCGTCCCAAAGGCGAAAGCGCTGCGAATCTGACCTTCATGGAGATCATCGACAAGCAGTTCCTGGAGACCCTGTGGTATGGCTCTCGCCAGATGGCGCGGCACATGAAGCGGCAGGGTCACAGGTGTGGCCGTCATCGAGTGCGGCGACTGATGCGCCTGATGCGGTTGGTGCCGATCTACCAGGAGCCCAACACCAGCAAGAAGCACCCGGCGCACAAGATCTATCCCTACCTGCTCAAGGGGCTGTCGATCACCCGGCCCAACCAGGTCTGGTGCGCCGACATCACCTATATCCGGATGGAGCGGGGGTTCTTGTATCTGGTGGCGATCATGGACTGGTATAGCCGCAAGGTTCTGGCCTGGCGGTTGTCGAACACGCTGGAGGCGGACTTCTGCGTCTCGGCGCTGAAGGAGGCGCTGGCCAAATATGGTCCGCCAGAGATCTTCAACACCGTCCAGGGCAGCCAGTATGTGTCGATCCGCTATACCGAGCGTCTGGCCGAAGCTGGGATCGAGCCGTCGGTCGGCAGTGTCGGCGACAGTTACGACAACGCCCTAGCGGAAACCATCATCGGCCTGTTCAAGGCCGAGGTGATTCACCGGCTGGGGCCGTGGAAAACCGCCGATGCCGTCGAATGGGAAACCCTGCAGTGGGTCGACTGGTTCAACAACCGCCGCCTGCTGCAACCCATCGGAAACATCCCGCCAGCAGAGGCCGAGGAGAAGTTCTATGAACAGTGCAATGAGTTCGATAAAGTCGCCTGAAACGGAGTAATCAGCCTCCGGGAAAACCGGGGCGGTTCAGAGTGCGGTTGGGATGCTGACCATTCAGCTTAGCCCGCGTAAGACATTGGAGACAATCCGCCACCGAACACCATCATGAGGCGCAATGTAGGTGACCTCGGAGAGAACCATGACCCCGGACGGACTTGCCACTCTCCCGCTTGACACGGCCGCAATCAGAGAACCGCACATGGAGTAATCGCGGGAGTGAGTCGCCCTAACGACCGGTCGGACTTGGAGGGTGGCTGTTCCCCGATAAGATGGAAGTACGGGCTCACGGCTGGAAGCCGGGCCCAAGCATCTGATGGAGAA
>NZ_PVWS01000037.1:0-27839 GCF_004126395.1 Roseovarius sp. A46
AGCGCCGGGTGGTCGAACAACTCCTGCGGAGCAAACAAGGCGGGCTGGGTCGAAAAACTCTGTCTCATGACAAAACATACCCCACCAAACCATCTCAGGGAATCCCAAGAGTTTCGCTGTGGTCTCTGAAAAGATTCCGTACAAGAAAGTTTTAAACTTTCTTGATCTTACCTTGCCGTGACGGTTCAGCCCGACACTGACGTCCAACGACCGCTTCTGGCCAGAATGGACCGAACGCCCCCCTACCGCACCACCATCACCGAGCAATCGGCGTGGCGCACCACGCGCGCCGCGTTGGGGCCGAGCAGGAAGTCGCGGAAATCTGGTTTGTGCGCGCCGATCACAATCAGGGCGGCGCCATCCGCCCGCGCCACGCGCAGGATTTCCTCGTAGGCGTTGCCGGTCACCACGACGTGACGGACCTTTTCGTTGGCCTCGTGTCCGAGAACCTCTGCCACGAGGTCATGGAGCCGCTGCCGCGCATCTTCCTCGATACGTGGATGGTGATCCTTGTCGAAATAGGTGCCGACCACGCTCATCCCGTAGTCGGGGACCACGGTGATCACGTCGAGTTGCGCGTCGTCGAGGGCGGCAAGCCGCGCCGCCATGCGCAGCACGTTATCGTCGCGATGCGGGTTGCTGACATCGACGGCGCAGAGAACGGGACCGGTCATGCGGTGACTCCTTCCTTGGTGTTCGGCTCGCGCTCCATGCGGGCGCGCTGCAGCAGCGCGATCAGCCCCAGCAGAAGGAAGGCGGGGATGAACAGAAGTTCCTGCGGCCATTGATCTACCGGGGCCTTGGCGGTGGTGACGGTCACCGGTTCGTCGCCGTAGAAATCATAGCCCTGCATCGTCTCGGAGAAGGGCGTGCCGAACATCGGCTCTTCGAGCAGAACGCGGTCACCCTCGGGAATGAGGGTAAGGCCATACTCCTGCAACAGCGCCGCGCCGTCCTTGTCCTCGGTCACCGACAGCACGAGGGTCGTCTCCTTGGGCTCGCCGCTGATGAAATCGGGCCCGGAGACGACCACGCGGAGATCCTGCCCCGGCGTGGCGTTACCGAGCGCCTGTTCGAGATTGGCGGGCTCGATCATCTCGAAGGGGGGCTGGATGCGGTTCATGAAATAATCGGGCCGGAACAGGGCGAAGGCAACCAGAACCAGCGCCACGCTCTCGTAAATGCGGCTCTTGGTGAGAAACCAGCCCATCGTGCCGGCGGTAAAGACGAGGATCGCGATCGAGGCCACGATGAAGGTGATAATGCCTTGCGTCACCGTCACGTCGATCAGCAGGAGGTTGGTGTTGAAGATGAACACGAAGGGCAGCGCCACGGTGCGCAAGCTGTAGAAGAAGGCGGTGAAGCCGGTGCGGATCGCGTCGCCGCCCGAGACGGCGGCGGCGGCGAAGCTTGCCAGCCCCACCGGCGGCGTCACGTCGGCCATGATACCGAAATAGAACACGAAGAGGTGCACCGCGATCAGCGGCACGATCAGCCCCGATTGCGCGCCAAGCTCGACCACGACCCCTGCCATCAGCGACGACACCACGATGTAGTTGGCCGTGGTCGGCAGGCCCATCCCGAGGATCAGGCTGAGAAGCCCCACGAAGACCAGCATCAGCACGAGGTTGCCGCCCGAGACGAACTCGACCAGGTCGGCCATCACCTGCCCCACCCCGGTCAGCGTCACGGTGCCCACGATCACCCCCGCCGTGGCGGTGGCAAGACCGATGCCGATCATGTTGCGCGCCCCCGCGATCAGCCCGTCGAGCAGATCCTGAAGCCCGGCGCGCATGGCGTTGGCGGTATCGCTCTGGCCGCGGAAGATCGCCTTCAAGGGCCGCTGCGTGACGAGGATCACGAACAGAAGTGACGTCGCCCAGAACGCAGAGAGGCCGGGCGATTTCTGTTCGATCATCAGGAAGTAGACCAGCACCACGATGGGCAGCAGGAAGTAGAGCCCGGCCTTGTAGATCTCGCCCACCACGGGCAGGCGCACGTCTTCTGAATTGGGATCGTCCGGCTCCAGATCGGGCACGCCCGAGGCGAGCCACAGAAGGGCCAGATAGGCGAGGATCAGCAGACCCGACAGGATCAGGCCGGAATTGTCGGGCACCATCGCCACGATCCAGCCAACCGGGTATTGCACCCCGTAGCACAGCCCCGCGAAGCCCGCGAAAAAGACGAACATGCCGCCGATGGTGCGCCCGAGGCTGACCACGCGGTCGCCGAGGGTGGGCATGTTCTGCTTCACCGCCTCGAGATGGACGATGTAGACGAGCGCAATATAGCTGATGGCGGCGGGCAGGAAGGCGTGGGTGATCACCTCGACATAAGAAATGCCCACGTATTCCACCATGAGGAAGGCCGCCGCGCCCATCACCGGGGGCATGATCTGGCCATTGACCGAGCTTGCCACCTCGACCGCGCCCGCCTTTTCGGAGGTGAAGCCCACGCGTTTCATCAGCGGAATGGTGAAGGTGCCGGTAGTGACCACGTTGGCGATGGAAGAGCCGGAGATGAGGCCGGTGGCGGCAGAGCCGACCACGGCGGCTTTGGCCGGGCCGCCGCGCAGGTGGCCGAGCGCGCCGAAGGCCATCTTGATGAAGTAGTTGCCGGCGCCCGCCTTGTCCAAGAGCGCACCGAACAGGACGAAGAGAAAGACGAACTTGGCCGAGACGCCCAATGCGATGCCGAACACGCCCTCTGACGTGATCCACATGTGGCTCATCGCCTTTTGCAGGCTGGCGCCCTTCCAGCGGATGACCTCAGGTATCCAGTCGGAGGCCCCGAAGAAGACATAGCCGAGGAAAATCGTGGCGATGATCGCCATCGCCGGGCCGAGCGCGCGGCGCGCGCCCTCGAACAGGATGATGAGGCCGGCGAGCGCGGCCCACTTGTCGGTGTGGTCGGCCAGCCCGCCGTTATTGACGATCTTTTCGTAGAAGAAATAACCGTAGAGCGCGAAGAATGTCCCTGCGAGGCCCAGCACCCAGTCATAGATGGGCACGTAGCTGCGCGGGCTGGAATTCAGCATCGGGTAGGCCATGAACGCCAGGAAAATCGCGAAGGCGAGGTGGATCTGGCGCGAGTTGTTGATCAGGTCGCCGGGCAGGACGTAATTGGCCAGCGGCGAGGCCAGCAGCACCTGGTAGAGCGACCAGACCACAGCCACCACCGCGATGAGCATCGCCACCGCGCCCGTGGGGTTGCGCGCGCCGCCATCGCTGGAGGCGACCATTTCCTGGAGTTCGCCCTCGCTGAGCGGGCCCTTGCCCTGCCTGTCCTCGGCCATATGTCCCGTCTCCCTGACACGCCGCGATCGGGGCGCGGTCGTTGATTATCGCTTGATAGTGGAATGACACGAACGAAAAAGGCAAGGGCGGCGTGCCGCCCTTGCCGTGTGGGTGGAGTCGTTATTCGATCCAGCCCTGTTCCTTGTAATACTTGGCCGCGCCCGCGTGCAGCGGAGCGGAAAGACCGGCGGTCGCCATTTCCTGCGGGTCGAGATTGGCGAAGGCGGGGTGCAGGCCGCGGAAATCGTCGAAGTTCTCGAACACCGATTTCACGACCGTGTAGACCGCGTCCTCGCTGACCGCGTCGGAGCTGACGAAGGTGGCGCCGACGCCGAAGGTCTGCGTGTCGGCGTCATTGCCGCGATACATGCCGCCGGGGATGGTGGCGGTGCGGTAGTAGGGGTTGTCGTTGACGAGCCCGTCGACGGCGTCACCCGAGACCTCGACCAGCACGCTGTCACAGGCGGTGGTTGCCTCCTGGATCGAGCCCGACGGGTGGCCGACGGTGTAGACCATCGCGTCGATCTGGTTGTCGCAGAGCGCCGCGCTCTGCTCGGCGGCCTTGAGCTCGGTCGCGAGCGCGAAATCGTCGGTGGTCCAGCCCTTGGCGCTCATCAGCACTTCCATCGTGCCGCGCTGACCGGAGCCGGGGTTGCCGATATTGACGCGCTTGCCCTTGAGATCGTCGAAGGTGGTGATGCCGCTATCGGCGCGGGCCACCACGGTGAACGGCTCTGGGTGGACCGAGAACACCGCGCGCAGCCCCTCGAACGCGCCGTCTTCCTCGAAGCGCGAGGAGCCGTGATAGGCGTGATACTGCCAGTCGGACTGCGCCACGCCGAACTCAAGCTCACCCGCGCGGATGGTCTTGATGTTGTAGATCGAGCCGCCGGTGGATTCGACCGAGCAGCGGATGCCGTGATCCTTGCGGCCCTTGTTCACGAGGCGGCAGATCGCACCGCCCGTGGGATAGTAGACGCCGGTGACGCCGCCGGTGCCGATGGTGATGAATTCCTCGGCCTGTGCAGCCGGGGCCATCAGCGCGGCGAGCGCGGCCCCCGCAACGGTGAATTTGAACTTGGCAAACATCATTATCTCCCTTTGTTGCTGATGTTGTTAGGTTTTCGTATCAGCCGTCCCAGGTTTCGCCAAGGCGGCGGCTGCTCTCTTCGACCCGGGCGATGCGCGCGCGCGCCGCCGGGCCTGCGCGGCTCACCAGCATCCCGACCATTGCTTCGGCGAGGACGAGGGTGGCCACATAGGAGGAATAGAAATGCGGGCTGTCGGAGGGCACGACAAAGCCCGCCGAGGCGTGGCGCAGGGCCGGGCAGGCGTGGCTGTCGGTGATGACCACGACATAGGCGCCCTGCGCCGCCGCGAGATGAGCGGCCTCGATCGAGCGGGTCGAGAACGGCGGCTTGGTGATGACGAGCAGCGCGTCGCGCGCGTCGAGCCCCGCGAGCGCGGCCCCGAGCGAGGCCCCCATCCGACCGCCGATGGTCCATTTGCCGGTGCAGAAATGCGCCATGTAGGCGAGATATTCGACGATTCCCGTGGAGCCCAGCGCGCCGAACACCAGCACGTTGCGCGCGCCGTGAAGCCGGTCCACCACCTGTTCAAGAAGCGCGCGGTCGATATCGCGCCGGAGCGATTCGAGATTGCTCTGGCAGGCGCTGACATGCGCCTCGAAGAAGCCGGTCTCACCCGCCTCGTGCGCGGCCTGCAATCGCTCGGCGCGCTCGGCAAAGCTGTTGACGCGCGCGCCGATCTTTTCGCGCATCGCCTCGCGCAGGTCCTCGAAGCTCTGGTAGCCGATTGCGCGGGCGAAGCGCGAGAACGTCGCGGGGGCCAGCCCGCTGTCACTGGCGACGGTGCGCAGGGACCGCGTTGCGGTATCGACGGGATGGGCCGCCACGTATTCGCCCGCCTGCCGCAGCTTGTCGCTGAGGCCGTCGAAGTTTCGCGACAGTCGCTGTTCGAACGAGGCGTTCAAACGGTCCCTCCCTGAATTTTAGATAATTCGTTCCATCTGTTTCACCTCTTGTCAATATGTGATTCATTTGTTTCATTCGTGCGAACCAGCAAGGACTCGCGCCATGACCCACGTCTTTCCCCGCCATACCAAGGCCCGCCCGCCCCGCGCCGCACGCGGCGATGGCGCCTATATCATCGACGAATCGGGGAAGAGATACCTCGACGGATCGGGCGGCGCGGCGGTCTCGTGCCTCGGGCATTCCGACCCGGAAGTGACACAGGCGATCAAGGATCAGGTGGACCGAATCGCCTTTGCCCACACCGGGTTTTTCACGTCCGAGCCGGCCGAGCGGCTGGCTGACCGCTTGATTGCCCACGCGCCGGAGGGGATCGAGCGGGTCTATTTCGTCTCGGGCGGGTCCGAGGCGGTGGAGGCGGCGCTGAAACTCGCGCGGCAGTATTTCCTGGAGAAGGGCGAGCCATCGCGCACCCGGTTCATCGCGCGCAGGCAGAGCTATCACGGCAACACGCTGGGTGCGCTGGGCACCGGCGGCAACATGTGGCGGCGCGAGCCATTCGCGCCGCTGATGGTCGAAACCTCGCATATCGCGCCCTGCTATGAATACCGCGGGCGCGAGGATGGCGAGACGCCCGAGGACTATGGATTGCGCGTAGCCGATGAGCTTGAGGCGGAACTGCGCCGCGTCGGGCCGGAGAACGTGATCGGCTTCGTCGCCGAACCGGTGGTGGGGGCGACGCTGGGCGCGGTGCCATCCGTGCCGGGATATTTCCGGCGTATCCGCGAGATCTGCGACCGGCACGGCATCCTGCTGATACTCGACGAGGTGATGTGCGGGATGGGGCGGACCGGCACGCTGTTTGCCTGCGAGCAGGACGACGTGCGCCCCGATATCGTGACCATCGCCAAGGGGCTGGGCGCGGGCTATCAGCCGATCGGCGCGATGCTGTGTTCGGGCGAGATATACGCCGCCATCGAGGGCGGATCGGGGTTTTTCCAGCATGGTCACACCTATATCGGCCATCCCGTCGCCTGTGCCGCCGCCGATGTCGTGGTCGGCAAGCTGATGACGGGCGGGATGACCGACCGCGCGGCGCGGATGGGCGAGGTGCTGGGCGCGGCGCTGCGCGAGCGGTTCGGGCAGCATCCGCATATTGGCGACATTCGCGGGCGCGGCATGTTTCGCGGGCTGGAACTGGTCGAGGACCGGGAGAGCAAGGCCCCGTTCGATCCCGCGCGCGGGATCAACAAGCGGATCAAGGCGGCGGCGTTCGAGGCGGGGCTGATCTGTTACCCGATGGGCGGCACGATTGATGGGCGGCGGGGCGATCACGTGCTGCTCGCGCCGCCCTTTATCCTGACCGAGGATCAGGTGGGCGAGCTGACCGACAAGCTTGCCACCGCGCTCGAGGTGGCGCTGGCGTGAGGGCGCTGCCCCGGTTGATGGTCGCGCCCACCGGGGCGCGGCGCGGCAAGGCGGATCACCCGGCCCTGCCCGTTACCCTGCCCGAGATCGTGGAAACCGCGCGCGCGTGCCACGAGGCGGGGGCGGACGGGCTACACCTGCACCTGCGCGACGCCGAGGGGCAGCATCTGCTGGACGCCGGGGCCTATCGCGAGGCGCTGGTGGAGTTGCGCGACGCGGTGCCCGAGATGGCGGTGCAGGTCACGACCGAGGCGGCAGGCGCCTATGCGCCGCCCCATCAGCGGGCGGTGGCGCTGGCGGCGGGGGCCCATCTGGTTTCGGTCGCGTTGCGCGAGATGGCGGCGGAAGAGGCGGAGGCGCCGGGGTTTTATGCCGCCTGCGCCGAGCGGGGCATCGCGGTGCAGCATATCCTTTATGACGCGGGGGATTTCGACCTGCTGACGCGGCTGGTGCCGGAGGGGTTGCGTGATATCGCAGAATTGCAACTGATCTTCGTGCTGGGGCGCTACAGCGCCGGGCAGGAGAGCGATGCGCGCGACCTGGGCCCGTTCCTTGACCGGCTGGCGGCGCGAGAGAGGCCCGCCGATTGGGCCGCCTGCGCCTTTGGCCGGGCCGAGACCGCGTGCCTGCGCGCCGCGCACGCGGCGGGGGGAAAGATGCGCGTGGGGTTCGAGAACAGCCTGTGGCACGAAGATGGCCGAGTGGCGCGCGACAATGCCGAGCGGGTGCGGGCGGTGGTCGGGGCCTGCGGGCTGGACCTGAATTCGTGCATTAGACCGGCTCGGGGCAGTTAGCATACGGGCTGATGCGGTCGTTCGCATTAGCCGCGCATCGACGGGCCGCGGCGCGGCGATCCCACGGCGGTTCTGCCGCGCTTTATGGCAGCCAAATCCGAAAAAGGCCCGAGCGGGGCGCAGATTGCAGCCATATCGCCGTGCCGGGGGGCGGCCCGGCGATGCGCGGCGGCGCGTGAACGCGCCTCGATTCCGCGCATTGGCACCAAGATATGAACGACCGCTCATGTCCAATCGCGGCCCTCACAGGGCGGTGGCGAGGCGCTGCCACTCGGCTGCTGTCCCGGTGAGGCCGAGGCGCAGCCAGTACCGCGAATAGGGGAAGATGCGCGACCAGATGCGATGGCGCGCGAGATGCTCTTGCGCCGCCGCCGCATCGGGGGTGGCGTAGGTGCGAAAGAGCGGCGTGCCGCCAACGAGCGACCAGCCCGCACGCGCGGCGAGCGCATCAAGCCGCGCGGCATCGCGGGTGAGGCGGGCGGCGGTTTCGGCGTGCCACGCGGTGTCGCGGAGGGCCTGCGCCCCCACCGCGATCGCCGGGCCGGAAACGGGCCAGGGCCCCACCATACCGGCGAGGGTATGGGCAATTTCAGGGGACGAGAGGGCAAAGCCGAGACGCAAACCGGCAAGCCCGTAGAACTTGCCGAATGACCGCAGGACGAGGATATTCGCGGGTCCGTCGTGCAGGCGCGGGGCAAGCGAGAGGCGCGGTTCGGAATCGACGAAGCTCTCGTCCACGACCAGGAGCCCGACCCGGTCGGCAAGCGCCATCAGGCGGTCGGGATCGTGGCGGGCGCCGTCGGGGTTGTTGGGGTTCACCACCACGGCGCAATCGGCCCCGGCGAGGGCGTCAAGGCTCAACGCCTCGTCCACCGCCCAGCCCCCGGCGCGCAGGGCGGCGGCGTGCTCGTTATAGGTGGGCACGAGCACCCGGGCGCGGCCCGGCGCGACGAGTTGCGGCACCGCCTGTATCGCCGCCTGCGCGCCGGCCAGCGGGGTGATGTGGGCGCGGGTGCCGTAGGCCTCTGCCGCCGCCGCGCGCAGGTGGGCCATGTCGGCACGGGTGGGCAGCCCGGCGAAGGCGCGTGGCGGAAGCGCGGACAGCGGGTAGGGCACCGGGTTGATGCCCGTCGACAGGTCGAGCCAATCGGCAGCGTCGCCGCCGAAGCGGCGCTGCGCGGCGTCGAGATCGCCGCCGTGATCGCGGGGGGCGTTGTCCATGCCGTCTTAGACCAGCCAGAGGGCCAGAAGCGCAAGCGCGAGAAGCGTCATCGCGCGGGCATAGAGCGTCAGCGCGCGGTGCATCCGCGCCGCCCCGGGATCGGGCGCGCCGGGGTTGAGCCACGGCTCTTCACTGACATGCGTGTCGTAGCGACGCGGCCCCGAGAGCCGCACGCCCAGCGCCCCCGCCATCGCCGCCTCGGGCCAGCCCGCGTTGGGCGAGCGGTGGTTGCGGGCATCGCGCAGCATCACCCGAAGGGCGCGGGCGGCGTGGCGCGGCGCGGCCAGCGCGAAAAGCAGCCCGGTCAGCCGTGCGGGGATGAAATTGGCAACGTCATCGAGGCGGGCGGCCAGCTTGCCAAAGGCATCAAAGCGGTCGTTGCGGTGGCCAATCATCGAATCAAGCGTGTTGATGGCCTTGTAGGCGGCGATGCCGGGCAGGCCCGCCACCGCGCCCCAGAAAACCGGGGCCACGATCCCGTCGCCGGTATTCTCGGCAAGGCTCTCTATCCCGGCGCGGGCCACGCCCGCCGCGTCGAGCATGGCCGGGTCGCGGCCCACGATCATCGCCACCGCCGCGCGCGCGCCGGGCAGGTCGCCCGCCGCCAGCGGCGCGGCGACGGCGGCGACGTGATCGTGCATCGACCGAAGCGCGATCAGCGGCCAGGCCAGCACGCCGCCCAGAACGATGCCCAGAGGTCCGGCGGGCAGCATCCACTGCACCGCCAGCGCGGGGAGCGCGGCGAGCGCCACCACGGCCAGCGCGGTGATCGCCCCGGCGATCAGCCGCCGGTCGCGTGCCCCGGTATTCCAGCGCGCCTCGAGCGCCGCGACCGCCGCGCCGAGCCACGTCACCGGATGCCCAATCCGGGCATGGAGCCAACCGGGCCAGCCAAATGCAAGGTCGAGCGCCAGCCCTACCAGCATCATTCCGGCAAAGCTCATTCCGCACCGCCGGTTGCAAACCCGAATACACCCGATAGCCCCGCGTCGCGCAGGGCCGCCGTGGCCCCGTCCGGCACCTTACCCGGAGCGAAGATCAGCGCCCGCGCGGTGCCGGTATGCGCCCGCGCATGGCCCAGCGCGCCCAGGTCGCGCGCCAGCGCGTCGATCGGATCGTCGGGGCCGCGCAGGGCGGTGCAGCGCCGCGCGGATTCGGTGGCGATACCGGCCACGGCCGCGAGATCATCGCGCGCCACTGCCCCGCGCCAGAACGATACGAGGTCCGAGATATCGGGGAAGTCATGATCTTCGGGGTCGGTGCGTTGGGGCGTGCCCAGATAGCCGCCCACGATCTCGCAGCGGGGCGGCGGGGCGAGGTCCTCGAGGTTGCGCGCCTCGCGGGAGGCCCAGAGCAGCCGGTCCGGGGCGGGATGCATCAGCGGATCGGTCGCGCCCTCAACGTCGAGGCAGGCGCGGGCCAGCGCCTGCGGATCGCCCTCCCATCCCATCGCCCGTGCGCTCGCCACGAGGCAGGCGGTCGAGGCCCCTGCCCCCGCGCCCATCGGCATGTCGGGGTCGAGCCCCGGCCAAGCCACTGGGCCGAGGCCCAGCGCCCGTGCGAAACCGGCCACGGCGCGGGGTGAGAACAGACGATCGAGGCCCGGCCCCTGCCCCGGTGCCGCCACCGCCAGCGCCGGGCAGGCGAGCGTCACCAGCGCGACCGGCCCATCGGGGCCGAGCCGCCCCTGTATCCATTCACCGAAATGGCCCGGCACGCGCGTAGCGGGCCGGGCCATCGGGGTCGTTGTGTCAGCCATCTTTGCCGCTCCCGTCATCCTCTCGTGTTGTCACGCGAGGATGACGAAAAGTCGAGGCCGAAACGCGGGCCTAGTGCACCACGGCGTCGGCGGGCGGCTCCTGTGTCGCGGTGCCCACGCGCTCGCCGATGATGAGCCCGTCGGGCCCTGCCGTCACCGGCACGGTGCTGCCGTCGAGTATCTCGCCCGACAGAAGCGCCTCGGCTAGGGGATCCTGCAGCGCCTTCTGGATCACGCGCTTCAACGGGCGCGCGCCATAGACCGGGTCATAGCCCTCGTCGGCTAGCCACTGCCGCGCGCTGTCGTCCAGCTCGAGCCGGATCTTGCGGGTGGCCAGCCGCTTGAGCAAGCGGCGCATCTGGATGTCCACGATGCTGGTCATCTGCTCGCGTGTGATCCGATCGAAGACCACAATCTCGTCCAGCCGGTTGAGGAACTCGGGCCGGAAATGCGAGCGCACCGCCTCCATCACGTCGCGCTTGGCGGCCTCGGCATCGGACCCCTCTGGCAACTGGCTGAGCGCCTGGCTGCCAAGGTTGGACGTGAGCACGATGGTCGTCTGCTTGAAGTCCACCGTCCGGCCATGCCCGTCGGTCAGCACGCCATCGTCAAGCACCTGCAACAGCACGTTGAACACCTCCGGGTGCGCCTTTTCGACCTCGTCGAACAGCACCACCTGGTAGGGGCGGCGACGGACGGCCTCGGTCAGCACGCCGCCTTCCTCGTAGCCCACGTAGCCCGGCGGCGCGCCGATCAGGCGGGCGACGGAGTGTTTCTCCATGAACTCGGACATGTCGATGCGGACCATCGCCGAATCGTCGTCGAAGAGGAACTCTGCCACGGCCTTGGTCAGCTCGGTCTTGCCCACGCCGGTGGGGCCAAGGAACAGGAAGCTGCCCAGCGGCCGGTTCTCGTCGTTGAGGCCCGCGCGGGCGCGGCGCACGGCGTTGGCCACGGCCTTGACGGCGGTGTCCTGCCCGATCACGCGGCGGTGGAGGTTCTCCTCCATGCCCAGCAGCTTCTCGCGCTCGCCCTCGAGCATCTTGGCGGTCGGGATGCCGGTCCAGCGTTCGACGACCTGCGCGATCTGTTCGGGGCGCACGGCCTCTTCGACCATGATATCGTCATCGCCTTGTTGCTCGGCCTCGACCAGTCGCTTTTCAAGCTGCGGGATCACGCCGTAGCTGAGCTCGCCCGCCTTGGCGAGATTGCCCTCGCGCTTGGCGATGTCGAGTTCGGCGCGGGCGCGGTCAAGTTGCTCCTTGAGGTCGCGGGCGGAGGCCAGCTTGTCACGCTCGGCCTGCCATTGCGCGGTCATCTCGGAGGATTTCTCCTGCAACTCGGCCAGTTCGCGTTCCAGCTTGGCGAGCCGGTCCCTGGAGGCGGCATCGTCTTCCTTGCGCAGGGCCTCGCATTCGATCTGCTTTTGCAGGATATCGCGGTCGAGCGCGTCAAGCTCCTCGGGTTTGCTGTCCACTTCCATGCGCAGGCGGCTTGCTGCCTCGTCCATCAGGTCGATGGCCTTGTCGGGCAGGAAGCGGTCGGTGATGTAGCGGTGCGAGAGGGTCGCCGCCGCAACAAGCGCCGAGTCGGAGATGCGCACGCCGTGGTGCAGCTCGTATTTCTCCTTGATGCCGCGCAGGATCGATATGGTGTCCTCGACCGTCGGCTCCTCGACGGTGAGCGGCTGGAACCGGCGGGCAAGGGCTGCGTCCTTTTCCACGTGCTTGCGGTATTCATCGAGCGTGGTGGCGCCGATACAGTGCAATTCGCCGCGCGCCAGCGCAGGCTTGATGAGGTTGGCGGCGTCCATCGCGCCATCGGTCTTGCCCGCGCCCACCAGCGTGTGCATCTCGTCGATGAAGAGGATGATTTCACCGGCGGCCTGCGTCACCTCGTTGAGCACGCCCTTGAGCCGCTCCTCGAAATCACCGCGATATTTCGCGCCGGCGATCAGCGCGCCCATGTCGAGCGCGAGCAGGCGCTTGTTGCGCAAGGATTCGGGCACGTCGCCATTGATGATGCGCAGAGCGAGACCCTCTGCGATAGCGGTCTTGCCGACGCCCGGCTCACCGATCAGGACGGGGTTGTTCTTGGTGCGGCGGCTCAGGATTTGCATGGCGCGGCGGATCTCGTCGTCGCGGCCGATGATCGGGTCGATCTTGCCCTCGCGGGCCCGCTTGGTGAGATCCTGTGCGTATTTCTCCAGCGCCTCGTAGGTGTCCTCGGCGCTTGCCGTGTCGGCGGTGCGGCCCTTGCGCAGGTCGTTGATCGCCTCGTTGATCTGCTGCGCGCTCACGCCACCGGCGTCGAGCGCCTGCTTGGCGGGGCTCTTCACAACAGCCAGGGCGGTGAGCATCCGCTCCACCGGCACGAAACTGTCGCCAGCCTTCTGCGCGAGCTTCTCGGCCTCGGCCAGCACCTTGCCGGTCTGCTGGTCCATGTAGGTCTGCCCGGCGTCGCCAGAGACCTGCGGGATCTTCGCCAGTGCGAGGTCGTTGGCCTGCGTCACCCGCGCGGCATCGCCGCCCGCGCGCTTGATGAGATTGGCGGCAAGGCCCTCGGGGTCGTCCAGAAGCGCCTTGAGCAGGTGTTCGGGGGCGAGTTTCTGATGGCTTTCGCGCATCGCGATCGTCTGCGCAGCCTGGATGAAACCGCGCGACCGCTCGGTGAACTTGTTGAAGTCCATGAGTCTTTTCTCCTTTCGCAAGCGTTCCCTCGTGGCGCACCCTCAAGCGGCATGCACCAGCCGGAACCTCGGTTAGTGAGATGGGGAAGCCGGGAGGGTGGTTCAAGACAGGACGGGTGGAAATCCTGCCTCCGACTTCTCCCTGGGCTTGACGTGCACCCTGCCCGCCGCGACAAGAGCCACGACTTGCCCCGGAGACGCGCCCATGACCGCCGCAGATGACCGCCTGATCGTCGCCCTCGACCTGCCCGACGCCCATGCGGGGCTGGAAATGGCCGAGACGCTGGGCGACGCCGTGAGCTTCTACAAGATCGGGCTGGGGATGCTGACGGGCGGCGGGCTGGCGCTGGCAAACGAGCTCAAGCACGAGCACGGCAAGCGCGTGTTCCTCGACATGAAGCTTTTCGACATCGGGGCCACGGTCGAGGCGGCGGTGCGGGGACTGGCGCGGTTCGATCTCGATTTCCTGACGGTGCATGGCGATCCGCACGTGGTGCGCGCGGCACGGGAGGGGGCCGCGGGCACGCCCTTGCGCATCCTCGCCGTCACCATCCTCACCTCGCTCGACCGGGGCGATCTCGATGCCGGGATGATGAAGCCGGGCGCGGTGCCGGACCTCGTGGCCGAGCGCGCGGGCCGCGCGTTCGATGCCGGGGCCGACGGGGTGATCGCCAGCCCGCGGGAGGCGGCGATGATCCGTGCGCTGCCCGAGGCGGCAGGCCGCCTCATCGTCACCCCGGGCGTGCGCCCGGCGGGCAGCGCCCTTGGCGATCAGAAGCGCGTGGCCACGCCCACGCAGGCGATCGCGGACGGCGCCGATCACATCGTGGTGGGACGCCCGGTCTGGGCATCCGGTGATCCCCGCACTGCCGTGAGCGCGATCCTCGACGAGATCCGCAGGGCCTGATTCCGCAGGTCGCTGTTATCCCGCCCGGCTGCGCGTGAGGTCGAGGAAAACATCCTGCAAATCCGCCTGTTCGATGCGCAGGTCACGGATCTTGATCCCGGCGGCGCGCACCGCTTCGAGCACTGACTCGGCAGGGGTCTCGCGGGCGCGGTAGGTGATCTCGATTGTGCCATCGGCGTGGTGAGCGGCCTCGATCCCGCGCCCCTCCGGCAACGCGGTAACGGGCGCGTCGGGGGTGAGGATCATGCGCCGCCCGTCGAGCCGGTCCAGAAGCCGCACAGTGCTGTCGCGCGCCACCACCGCGCCCTCGTTGATGATGGCGATCTCGTCGCACATCTCCTCGGCCTCTTCGAGGTAATGGGTGGTCAAGATGATCGTCATCCCCTCGCGGTTGAGGCGGCGGATGTTTTCCCAGAGCATCGCACGCAACTCGATATCGACGCCCGCAGTCGGCTCGTCGAGCACGAGGATGTGGGGGTGATGGACCAGCGCCTTGGCCAAAAGAAGCCTGCGCCGCATGCCGCCAGACAGCGTGCGCGCGTAGGCCTCGGCCTTGTCCTCGAGCCCGACGAGCCGCAATATCGCATCGCTGCGCCGCTCGCGACGCGGCACGCCGTAGAGTCCGGCCTGCACTTCGAGCGCCTCGCGCGGGGTGAAGAACGGATCGAGGTTCAATTCCTGCGGCATCACCCCGATGGAGGCGCGGCTTTGCCTCGGGTTGCGGTCCTGGTCGAAGCCCCAGATCGTAACCTGCCCGGCGGTTTTCACCACCAAACCGGCGAGGATGTTGATGAGCGTCGATTTGCCCGCGCCGTTGGGGCCGAGGAGGCCGAAGACCGAGCCCTGCGGAATGTCGAGGTCGATGCCCTTGAGCGCGTGTTTCTCCGGGCCGTGACGCCCGCCCGCGTAGGTCTTTACCAGACCCCGGATTTCGATGGCACTTGCCGCCATGCCGCTCTTGCCCCCCGCCTCTTGTTCCAGCATAGTCCGACCTAGTCCAATGCACCGCAAAAGGAAACGCCCCGATGGTAACGCAGGCCCCGGAAACCCGTATCGTCGACAATTATCGCGTGGCCTGCGACGGCGGCGAGGGGGCGCTTGGCCATCCCCGCGTGTGGCTCCAGATTCCGCGCGAGACGGGATATGTGGAATGCCCCTATTGCGACGCCAAGCTCGTCCATCGCGATTTCGAGGGCAAGGTCTGAGCAAGCGGCGTTGCGCCACGACCGCGCGGCGGGATTTGGATATTTCTGGCAAGATTAAGCCTGATCGGGAGGGCGCGCAATGTCATTCGGAAAAGGCTGTCACCTGCACCTGATCGACGGGTCGTCCTTTATCTTTCGCGCGTATCACGCGCTACCGCCGCTGACGCGCAAGTCCGACGGGCTGCCGATCGGGGCAGTGGCGGGGTTTTGCAACATGCTGCAACGCTATGTGGAGGGCAATCACGGCCCCGACGCGCCCACCCATGTGGCGGTGATCTTCGACAAGGGCAGCCACACCTTTCGCAACGATCTCTATGATGCCTACAAGGCCAACCGCGAGGAGATGCCCGAGGACCTGCGCCCGCAGATCCCGCTCACGCGCGATGCCACCCGCGCGTTCAACATCGCCTGCGAGGAGATCGAGGGCTATGAGGCCGACGACATCATCGCGACGCTGGCCTGCAAGGCGCGCGACCTGGGCGGGCGGGTGACGATCATCAGTTCCGACAAGGACCTGATGCAACTGGTGGGCGGTGGTGTCGAGATGCTGGATGCCATGAAGAACCGGCGCATCGACGTGGACGGCGTGCGCGAGAAATTCGGGGTGGACCCGGAGCGCGTGGTCGATGTGCAGGCGCTGGCGGGTGACAGCGTGGACAACATCCCCGGCGCGCCCGGCATCGGCATCAAGACCGCCGCGCTGCTGATCAACGAGTTCGGCTCGCTGGAGGAATTGCTGGAGCGTGCCGGTGAGATCAAGCAGCCCAAGCGGCGCGAGACGCTGATCGACAAGCGCGAGCAGATCGAGATGTCGAAGCGGCTGGTGCAGCTCGACTGCGACACGCCGCTGGAGTTCACGCTCGACGATCTGGAGGTGCGCGACCCCGATCCCGAGACGCTGCTGGGGTTTCTGACGGAGATGGAGTTTCGCACCCTGTCGAAGCGCATCGCCGAGGCGCTGGGCCGGGAGGCGCCGGTGATTCCAGAGCCCGCTGCGCCAAAGACGGCAGAGGATGCGCCAAAGGTGCCCGAATGGCCCGCGATAGAGCCTGATTCCTACGAGCATATCAGCGACATGGACGCACTCGGGGAATGGATCGAGACGATCCGGGCACAGGGCTATGTGGCGCTCGATACCGAGACCACGTCGCTCAACGAGATGCAGGCCGATCTGGTGGGGATATCGCTCGCCACCGCGCCGGGGCGCGCCTGTTACATCCCGCTGGCGCACAAGGGGGGTGCGGCGGACGATCTGTTCGGCTCGGAGGACCTGGCAGAGGGGCAGGTGCCGATGGCCGACGCGCTCGCCGCGCTGAAGCCGGTACTGGAGGACGACGCGATCCTCAAGATCGGGCAGAACATGAAATACGATGCCAAGATCCTCGCGGGTCACGGCATCACGGTGGCTCCCATCGACGACACGATGCTGATGTCCTACGCGCTGCACGCGGGCGAGCACGGGCATGGGATGGACACGCTTAGCGAACGCTACCTGAGCCACGAGCCGATCCCGATCAAGGCGCTGTTGGGCTCCGGCAAATCCGCGATCACCTTTGACCGGGTTCCGGTGGAGGAGGCGGTAAAGTACGCCGCCGAAGATGCCGATATCACGCTACGGCTGTGGCTGACCTTCAAACCGCAATTGCACCGCACCCGCGTCACCACCGTCTACGAAACGCTGGAGCGGCCGTTGGTGCCGGTGCTGGCAGAGATGGAGCGGCACGGCGTCAAGGTGGACCGCGACACGCTGCGCGCCATGTCGGGCAAGTTCGCGCAGAAGATGGGGGAACTGGAAGCGGAGATACACGCGCTTGCGGGGCGATCCTTCAATGTCGGAAGCCCCAAGCAACTGGGTGAGATCCTGTTCGACGAGATGGGGCTGGAGGGCGGCAAGAAGGGCAAGACCGGGGCCTATGCCACCGGCGCGGACGTGCTGGAGGATTTGGCGACCGAGCACGAGCTGCCGGCGCGCGTGCTCGACTGGCGGCAGCTATCGAAGCTCAAATCGACCTACACCGACGCGCTTCAGGATCATATCGACCCCGACACCGGGCGCGTGCACACCTCCTATGTGCAGACCGGGGCCAACACCGGGCGGCTTGCCTCGACCGATCCGAACCTGCAGAACATCCCGGTGCGCAGCGAGGAAGGCCGCCGCATCCGCGAGGCGTTTGTTGCAGAAGAGGGCAACCTGCTGGTCAGCCTGGATTATTCCCAGATCGAGCTGCGCATCCTTGCCCATGTGGCCGGGATCGACACGCTGAAGCAGGCGTTTCGCGAGGGGCACGACATCCACGCCATGACGGCAAGCGAGATGTTCGGCGTGCCAATGGACGAGATGACGCCCGAGGTCCGCCGTCAGGCCAAGGCGATCAATTTCGGGGTGATCTACGGCATTTCCGGCTTTGGCCTTGCGCGCAATCTGCGTATTCCGCGCGCCGAGGCGCAGGGCTTCATCGACCGCTACTTCGAGCGCTTCCCGGGCATCAGGGATTACATGGATGAAACCGTATCCTTTGCCAAGGAACACGGGTTTGTTCAGACGCTGTTCGGGCGCAAGATTCACACGCCCGAGATCGGGGCGCGCGGCCCGCGCGCGGGATTTGCCCGCCGCGCCGCGATCAACGCGCCGATACAGGGCACGGCGGCGGACATCATCCGCCGCGCGATGATCCGGATGCCCGACGCGATCCGTGATCTGCCCTGCAAGATGCTCTTGCAGGTGCATGACGAATTGATCTTCGAAGTGGCGAAGGATGGTGTTGACCGCCTGATCGGGGTGGCGGGCGAGGTCATGCAGGGCGCTGCCGACCCGGCGGTCCATCTCGACGTGCCGCTGGTGGTGGACGCGGGACAAGGCGGAAACTGGGCCGAGGCGCATTGAAGGATTGAACCGCCACGGGATTTTGTCCCCGTTTGGGAATCAGAAGCCGCCTGCGGTCACATGTGGCCCCGGCCCGTGTGAATACGCCGGTGGTTCGATGGGAACCCGCGCGTCCTTAACAAGGGCTTTCCGCCACGCGCGGTCGCGACAGAGAATTTCAACCCGGGTTCCCGAGAACGGGCCGCGTTTCAACCGGTGTCGCGTTACCGCGTATGCCAAGAACGCAGGAGCTGCCATGAACCCGTTTGCCAACCGTTCCCTGTCGCTGTCAGGCCCGGCCACCGACACCCTGCCGGTGGTGCCGGACGATACCATCGACCTGCCACACGTGGCGGTCGGTCTCTATACCGAAGCCGGCGGCGCGATCAGTATCGTGACCGTGAGCGGCGAGACGCGCACCGTCACGGTCGCCGATTTCTCTATCCTGCCCGTGGGCGTGCGCCGGGTGAACGCCAGCGGCACCACCGCCAGCGGTATCCACGCTCTGGTCGTTGCATGAAGACCGTCACCGATATCAGCGTGACCAGCGCCCGCCGGGTGTATCGGGCCTTCAGCCCGGCGCGGCTCTTCTCAAGCTCCGAGGACGGCGCGTGGTATGATCCGGGCGACCTCGGCTCGCTTTTCCAGGATGCGGCGGGAACCGTGCCGGTCACGGCCCCGGGCGATCCGGTCGGCTACATAGGCGACAAGTCGGGCAACGGATACCATGCCACGCAGGCAACCGCCGCCGCGCGGCCCGTCCTGCAACAGGACGCGGGGGGGCGGTATTACCTCGATTTCGACGGGGTGGACGATTTCCTCAGCGCTGGCGACGTGCTCGATCTTGGCGCCAGAGACCGCACCGCCGCGTTCGGCGTGCAGGTGCCGGACACCGGCACGACGGCCTTTCTGAGCAAGAGGGGGTTCGGCGCGAGCGCCCCGGGCTGGGGGGTCCGGTCAGCCGACCAGCGGCTTCAGATCGAATACGATGACGGCGTATCGCTGGTTGTCGCATCCATCGGGGATGCCGCGGGCCTTGCGGATCGCGCCGTTCACATTGCGGAAATCGAGTTCGGGGCCGAGGCGCGGAGCTATCGCAACGGGGTGCTGTCGGCGGCGCGGGCCGATCTGGCCGGTCACGGCGACAGCACCGGCGCGCGAAACTTCCAGATCGGTGGGCAGGCCCCCTTCTATGCCGATATGCGCCTTTATGGTGCCCTTGTGCGAGAGGGGCTTCTGACGAGCGGAGATCGGGGGCATGTGCTGGCGTACCTCGCGAACAAGGCGGGAGTCGCGCTGTGACACCGGGTTATGCGTCGCCGCGGGTATCGCGGGGCAGTGCCTGACGATCGAAAGAGACGGCCTTGATCAATGCGACGACGGGCTGCCCCTCGCCCAATCCGAGATCCGCGACGGCCGCGCGGGTGACCCGCGCGCGCAGGTGTTGGTCGCCAACTTCCAGAAGCACCTCGGCAAATGCAGTTGCCGCCTCCGGCTCGATGCTCAGCACGCGGGCGTCAAGCGCGTTGCGGATGCTCAGGCCCTCGGGGCGGGTCAGCGCCAGGGAAACGTCGCGCGCCCGCACCCGGAGCCGGACCTCTTGTCCCGGTGCAAGCGCGATCTGCGGGACCTCGAGCCAGGCGGAGCCGATATCGACGCGGCTCAGATGCAGGGCCGTGTCCTGCGAGGCAATCCGTCCGGTCAGCATCACACCCGCCTCGAACCGGCCCTGAACACTCGAGAGATCGAGCCGCTCGAGCGTCTCGGCCACACCTCCGGTCGCCGCGATGCGCCCCTCGGCGAGTGCCACGATGCGATCGCAAAGCTGCGTCACCTCTTCCAGCGCGTGGGTGACATAGATGACGGGGAGGCCGAAGGCGTTCGGCAGGCGCCCGATATAGGGCATGATCTCGCCCTTGCGACGCGTGTCAAGCGCGGCGAGAGGCTCATCCATGAGCAAGAGCCGTGGCCGCGCCAGAAGCGTCCGGCCGATGGCCACGCGCTGTTTTTCTCCACCGGAGAGCTGGTTTACGCGGCGCTCGAACAAGGGCGAGAGGTCTAGGACATCGACCACGTCGTCAAATGAGTACCGGGCGGCGATGCCCGCGGCGCGCCTGTGCGCGTAGTCAAGGTTGCCGCGCACGGTCAGGTGCGGAAACAGCCGCGCATCCTGAAAGACGTAGCCCACGCCGCGGCGATGGGGTGGCAGATAGGCGCGCGCGCCCAGCCAGACCTCGTCACCGTAGGAAATCCGCCCCTTCACACCATGCTCGAACCCCGCGATGACACGCAAGAGGGTGGATTTGCCACAGCCCGAGGGGCCGAACAGCGCCGTGATCCCTTGGCCGGGGAAAACGTGTGCGACCTCCAGCGTGAATCCGGGGAAGCGGACGCGCACATCCGTTGACAGATCGGTCATCACCTCACCCGACATGAACAGGAAAGCGGCGGTTCAGGCTATAAACCGCGAGCAGGACGGAGAACGAGAACACCAGCAGGATTGCCGCGAGGCTGTGGGCGGCGGCGTAGTTGATCGTTTCGACTTCTTCGTAGATCTGGATCGAGACGACCTTGGTTCTGCCGGGAATGTTGCCCCCGACCATCAGAACCACGCCGAATTCGCCGATCGTGTGAGCAAACGTCAGCACCGTCGCCGTCAGGTAGCCGCGTACCGCCATCGGCGCCGCCACGCTGAAGAATGCGTCGCGCGGAGACGCCCGCAGCGAGGCCGCGGCCTCGAGCGGCGCGTGCCCGACCGATTCGAACGCGCCCTGCAAGGGCTGCACCATGAAAGGCAGCGAATAGAGTGCAGAGGCAACGATCAGGCCCGTGAACGAAAAGGTCAGCGTGGACCCCGTCGCCGACAGCCACAACCCGCCAAGGACCGACTCCGGGCTGAGAAACACCAGCAGGTAGAAGCCCAGCACCGTGGGCGGCAGCACGAGCGGAAGCGCAGTGACCGCTTCGACAACGGATTTCAGACGGGACCGGGTATGGGAAAGCCACCATGCGACCGGCGTGCCGACAAGCAGCAGCAGCAGCGTGGTGATCGCCGCAAGCCGGAACGTAAGCCAGAGGGGGCCGAGATCGGGCACATCCATATCAGCCGTCCGTGCCGTAGCCGAAGCGCTCGATCACCGCCGCGGCCCCGGGCGTGCGCAGGTAATCCAGAAACGCCTGCGCCGCCGCGTTGTCCGCGCCGTGGCGCAGCAACACCGCGTCCTGCCGGATCGGCGCGAACAGCTCCTGCGGCACATCCCAGCGGCTGCCCTTGGTCCCGGTGCGCGGGCTCTGCACGGCGGAAAGCGCGACGAAGCCAAGTTCGGCGGCGCCGGTGGCGACCATCGAGTTGGTCTGACCAATATTCTGCCCCATGACGATCCTGGGCTGAAGCACCTCCCAGAGCCCGAGGGATTGCAGGGTCTCGCGCGCGGCGACGCCGTAGGGGGCAAGATCCGGGTTGGCGATGGCCACGAAACGCAGGTCGGGGTCTTTGAGTGCCGCGCGGCCATCCGCGCCGATGCGGTCGGGATCGGTACTCCACAGCGTCAGTTGCCCCACGGCATAGGTGAAATCCGTTCCCGCGACCGCTTTGCCGTCCTCCAGCAGGCGCGCGGGGGTGGCCGCGTCAGCGGACAGCAGCAGATCGAACGGCGCACCGGCGCCGATCTGGGCATAGAGCTTGCCGGTCGAGCCGGTGGTCAGTTGCACGTCGTGTCCCGTAGTCTCGCGAAACGCGGGCAGGAGCGCCTCTGCCGTCTCGGCAAAGTTGGCGGCGACGGCTGCCAGCGCGCTGTCGGCACGCGCGGCAAGCGGACCCGCCAGCGATGTGGCGAAAACGAGCACGGCGAGCATCGCGCGGCGAGACAGGATCCGTGGCATCGTGTGCTGGCTCCGATTGGATATATCCAGGAAAACATATCGCAAGCGCATCTCTGAACTGTCAATCGTTATTTTTCTCCGGGAATATCGCCGAGGAGCGATTGCAACGCGGCAAGACGCGCGGCCCCACCCTCGGTCGCGTCAGCCTCGAAGGCACGGTAGAGCGACAGCACCTCTCTCCCAAGATCGGTCAGCACCGCGCCACCACCGCCGGGGCCGCCGCGTGTGCTTTCGACCAACGGACCACGAAACATTGCGTTCAGCGTTCCGATCAACTCCCAGGCGCGCTTGTAGCTCATGCGCATTTCGCGGCCCGCAGCGGCGATCGACCCGCAGCGGTCGATCCGTTCCAGCAAATCGGCTTTGCCGGGCCCAATCATCTCGTCATCGCCAAAGACGATCCGAATGCGCAAACGGGGCGGATGTTTCCAGGATGCCATATCGGTAGCATCCTTCCTCGGGCGCGCGAGTTCAAGCGGTTTGAACCAACGCTGACCCGGGTTTCGAGGTGCGATACCGCCCTGATGGAATGACCCCCTTGCCCGCAGAAAGCGAAGTGTCGCCTGGTATCCGGCGGCTGTCAGCGTGGTCGCCGCGTGTGCGTGGCCCGATCTTGCAGCCAATAGCGGCGGCGCGGGACCGAAGAGCGCACAGCGACAGATCACCGTCAGGCCAGGCATCAAATCACACTTTTCAGGCGAGTTATTTTCCTATAATTATCTATAAGGTTGAGTCCCGGGTTGGTATCGGCCACTTTCAGACGAGCGTCAGGCCGAATGGCGAGCAGTGGAGCGCGACAAGGCATCTCAATGCAAACACGACAGCATCACGTCCCGTGTCCGGGTTCTGGAGGAAAACATGCGTGTACTCATTCTGGGTGGAGATGGCTATCTCGGCTGGCCCACGGCAATGGATTTCGCGGCCGCCGGCCACGAGGTGATGGTCGCGGACAACTACATGCGGCGGAATATTGCCGAGGCGACGGACAGTGACGCGCTGATCGGCGCCCCCTGCCTCAGCGAGCGGGCGGCCATCTTCGAAGCGGTCGGCGGCAAGCCGATCAAGGTGCGCATCGGCGATCTGTCGGACCCTGACGTGATGTTCGACCTGGTGCGCGAGATGCAGCCCGACACCGTCGTGCACTATGCCGAACAGCCCTCTGCCCCCTACTCCATGCGGGGCTTTCGCGAGGCGCGCGAGACTTTCCGCAACAATCTCGATGTCACGTTCAACTGTATCTGGGCGGTCAAGGAGCACGCCCCCGACGCGCATATTGTCAAGCTCGGCACCATGGGTGAATATGGCACGCCCGATATCGACATCGAGGAGGGCTGGATCGAGATCAAGCACAAGGGCCGCAAGGACACGTTCCTCTATCCCCGCGCTGCCGGCTCGCTCTATCACACCACCAAGGTGCTCGATACCGACCTGCTCTGGTTCTATGTGCGCACCTACGGGCTACGGGTGACCGACCTGATGCAAGGGCCGGTTTACGGCATCTCGACCGACGAGGCCGATCTCGACCCGCGCCTGTGCCCAAATTTCCACTACGACGATATCTTCGGCACCGTGGTGAACCGGTTCCTGGTGCAGGCCGTCGCGGGGGTACCGCTCACCGTCTATGGCGGTGGCGGGCAGACGCGCGGCTATCTCAACCTGCGCGACACGCTGCAATGCGTCCGTCTCGCCGCCGAACATCCCGCTGAGCGCGGCGAGTTGCGTATTTTCAACCAGTTGACCGAGACCTTTACCGTCAACGACCTGGCCGAGCGGGTCCGGCAGGCCGGAAGCCAGGTGGGCCTCGATGTCGAGATCAGGTCGATCCCCAATCCCCGCAAGGAAAAAGAGGAACACTATTACAACCCCGCGCATAGCGGGCTGGCCGAACTGGGGCTGAAACCGCACTACATGTCAGAGGCCGTGCTGGGCGCGATGCTGGAACGCATCATCGAGAACCGCGACCGTATCGTCACCGATCGCATTATGCCGCGCGTGCGCTGGAGCTGACGGGCATGGACGGATTCAGGGACAAGACGGTCCTCGTCACCGGCGCCTGCGGCACCGTCGGCGCCGAACTCGTTCGCCAGCTTGCGCAAAGCCGCGCGGCCCACATCGTGTGCATCGACAACAACGAGACCGAACTCTTTTTCCAGATCGAGCACTACCGGGCGACCGGCAAAGTCTCGGGTCATCTCGCCGACATACGCGACCGCGAGGCGTTAAAGCTGCGGATGCGCGGCGTCGATATCGTGCTGCACGCCGCCGCGCTCAAGCATGTGGGCCTGTGCGAAGACAGCCCTGCACAAGCGATCGCCACCAACATCCAGGGCACGCAGAACGTCATCGACGCAGCGCAGGAGAACGGTGTCGAGCGCGTGGTCTTCACCTCGTCCGACAAGGCGGTGAACCCCACCAACGTGATGGGCACCTCGAAGCTGATGGGCGAGCGGCTGATGACCGCGGCGGCCGAGACCACGGCCAACGGGCACCACATCCGCGCGCGCAACGCGGGCACGGTCTTTGCCTCGACGCGGTTCGGCAACGTGCTGGGATCGCGCGGGTCGGTGGTGCCGCTGTTTCGCCGCCAGATCGCGGCGGGCGGGCCGATCACGCTGACCCATCGCGACATGACACGCTTTATCATGACGCTGGAAGAGGCCGTGCGGCTGGTGCTCGACTCGGTCTGGCTGGCCTGTGGCGGCGAGGTGATGGTTACCAAAATGCCGGTCGCCCGGATCGAGGACATCGCCCATGTCATGCGCGACACGCTCGCCCCCGGGCGCAGCGTCGAGATCACCGAGATCGGCCCCAAGCCCGGCGAGAAGATGTACGAAGAGCTGATGAACGACGAAGAGGTGCGCCGAACCTGGGAATACGGCGATTTCTTCGTGTCGCTCTCGGCCTTTGCCGATGCCACGGCCCCCGGCTATGCCCATCTGCGCGGGGCCCCGCGGACCGACCGGCCCTACAACTCGGCCCATGAGGCGGCCCTGAGCCGCGAGGCGTTGGCCGGTTATTTCGCCGAGAAGGGGGTGTTGGGGTGAGTGAGTAGAATGCGCCTGATTTTCGTTGCCAACTCTCCGAGTCCGAATACCGTTGAGCTCTACAACGCGCTGCATCGCCGTAACGATACAGAGGTTTCGGTCGCCTATCTCTCCAGGCGAAATGCGAAATGGCGGAATCCCTCATTTCCAACGGATCACGACATTCTGGAAAGTCGCAACCTGAGTCCCTTCCCGTCTCGGGTTAATACGGCATTCTGTCCAGGGCTGTTGCTTCGGCTGCTATTCAAGGAACGCCGGGCCAGGATCGTCATACAAGGCTACAGCAACCCGACGAATTTCCTGTTGATCCTGGCAATGGCCTTCCTGCGGCCAGGCGCGGATTGGGCATTCTGGGGAGAGCGCATAAAGAAATCCCCGAGATCACACCCGATACGGTTCCTGGTAAAGCGCGCGGTCATCGCTGCGATCTCGAGGTCGCGCCGTGTTTACGCCGTTGGCCAGGCCGGTGTCACAAGCTATGCCGAGCACGGGGTGCCAGAAAGGCTGTTGCGAAGCCTGCCGTATACCAAGGATTTCTCGGTCTACCAGTCGGCGGAAAACACGCATGACAACAAGGTCATCGTGACAACGGCACGTCTCGTGCCATCAAAGAAGATCGACCAGCTTGTCCGGGTTTTCTCGGACCTTGCCGATGACTACCCCGACTGGCACCTGAACATCATCGGCGATGGCGCGATGCGGCCGGAACTGGAAACCGGCCTCAAGGAGAGCTTGCGAGACAGGATCACGTTCCACGGATACGCCGGACCCGAGAAGCAATCTGAAATCTATGCCGCGTCGGACCTATTCGTGCTCCCGTCCATGCATGACGGCTGGGGCATGGTCGTTCCCGAAGCGATGGCTGCCGGCTTGCCGGTGATTACAACAGACGGTGTCATGGCAGGCAGGGATCTTGTCCGATCTGGCGAGAACGGTTTCTTGTTGCCCCCGGGTCAGAGTGAACCTTTGAAGGCTATTCTCCTCAGGGTGATGCGCGGTGACATCGACCTGAAAAAGATGACGGCCACCGCTCTCGATAGTGTCTCTTCCTACTATCCCGACCACGTTTCCGCAGACCTCGTCGCGGACATTTCGACCGGCTGGAGGGGGCGCGAATGAAAGCCTCGCCGTGCTTGAAACCGCATCGGGATGACAGCCAAATCGGAGGGCTGGCCCGGTTTTGCGCAACCGGTACGACACAGGTTCTCGCGGCTGCGGGCGGTCTGCTGCTTGCCGTCGTCATCGCGCGTACCGGCGGGCCGGAACAGCTGGGCATGTTCACGGTCATGCTCAGCCTTCTCGGAGTGCTGGGCATGATCGCGCGGCGTGGTCAGGGCAGCCTGCTGACGCGGTCGGTGGCGTGGGCAGTTCATGAAAAAGGAGCGCGCGCGTCCGTTTCCCTGTTGCTGCTGGCTATTCGCCGGATCGTCCTGTCCAGTATTGCGCTTGGCCTGGCAGGGTCTGCGATCCTTTCGAGTGGAATCCTGGGATCGCCGTTTCCAGGAGCTGTGCACTTCCTCCCCGTCTTGCTGTTCCTGGTTACAGCACTCGCACTGTTCGCGGCTTACGCGCGCGGCAGTGCGCGTCCGTGGCTCGCCCCGCTGTTCGAGCTTGGCGGGATTTCATGTCTGACAGTACTGCTGCTCATGCCATCGCTTGTTCGGGGCGGCAACCTGACGTCAACGGGCGTAATGTCCGGTTTCCTGCTGTCGATGCTCGTCCTGGCATTGATAGCGGGCGCGATCGCGCGGGCAGATCACCCCGTGAAACGCGAGATGCTCTTTCCCGAGGCGCGCCTGAGAGAGGAATTGAGTCAGGGTCAGGTTCCGTTCACGCTCATCGCCCTGGCCGGTTTCCTTATTCAGTCGGGGTCGTTCCTGCTGGCGGCTCCATTCCTGAACGAGGCCGAAATCGGCCTGTTGCGGGGCGCCGAGAGGCTGGCGCTTTTGGTCAGTTTTTGCACGCTTGTCATCAATCCGATGATCGCGCCCGGGATCGTGCGCCTGTCACGGGGCGGAGACGCGAACGCGCTGCGTCGGCTGACGTTTCAGGCAGTGCTTGTCAGCACCGGGATCGCGGCCTGCGTGCTGCTGCCACTGCTGATCTGGCCCGAACGGGCGCTGGCGCTTCTGGGGGCGGAATTTGGTGCGGCAACCGGGTATTTGCGGATCATGGCGCTCGCACAGTTCGCAGCCGCGCTGCTGGGACCGTTGGCGATGACACTGCACATGACCGGGCGCGAACGTGTGTCGATGTGGGCCAATCTCGCCACACTGGCAGTGGCCGCCCCGCTTGTCCCGGGCTTGTCACTGACCCATGGCGCGTTCGGGTTCGCCCTGGCTTATGCGGCCATCATTGTCACGCGGCTGGGGCTGATCGGCGGGGCGATCCTTTTGACCGGGCCAATTGAACCGCGTGGTTCGGGAGGCACCAAATGAGCCGCTTGAGAATTGACAGGTCACCGAGTGTGCCACGTCTCAGACTCCTGCGTACCTACTGGGTTGTTGTGATCCTGTGCATTATCGGGCTGTGGCCGTTTAGCGGCCTTACAATCCCGCACTTGATCTTCTTTGGTGCACTCTCAGTGGGGCTGTACGCAAGTTACTCGCGTTATATCCTCCCGCTTATTGTCTAGGAAAGTCTGAACAACGCCTTCTGCTGCGCCGACGCGCCGATGTGAGGGCCATGCCGGGCATCAGGCAGCTTGTTTCCAGCGGCTTTCGGGCTGCTTCGGCCGCTCGGTTGGTGGACAGGCCAAT